>CAISKG010000075.1 GCA_903885855.1 uncultured Planctomycetaceae bacterium | reverse complement strand
GGCGCTCGCGCTGCTGCTCCCGGCGGCGCTGGGGCGCTGCGACCCCGGCCACGTGATGGCCAACGGCCTCGCGCTCGCCGCGGTGGCGCTGGCGTCGGCCTGGTCGCGCGACCCGCCGCGGCGCCGGGCGCCGGTGGCCGCCGCCGTGGCGATCCTCCTCCTCACGCACCTCGCCAGCCAATGGAACCAGTACGCCCCGGCGGCACGGGCCGCCATCGAGGCGGGGCGCCTCCGGGCGGGAGCGGCCGACGAGGCCCGTGACGCGGACGCCGCGGTGCTCGGCGCCATCGGCGCGGCGGCGTGCGACTTCGGCTGGGCGAAGCGGCTTCCCTTCGGCGCCGATCTGCTCGCGCTGCTGCGGTATCGGCGCGTGGCGACGCCGCTGGGGGTGCCCGAGGAGATCGACCGCTTCCTCAAACTCAGCGGCCGCCTCGCCGTCGGGCGGCACGTGCCTCCCGACGGCGGCGTGTTCGGCCCGGCCGCGGTGGAGCGCGTCGTGGCCGACACCCTGGCCTGCGACCACGTGCTCGTGCCGGCGGGCGTGCCCCTCGATGGCCGGCTGCGGATGTCGCGCGACGACTACGCGCGCGTCCGCTCGGCGGGGCTGGGGGGCCTGTGCTTGTTTCCGGTGTCGCTGCCGGCCCGTCACGATCCATGGATCGCGGAATTCGAGATTCTGCGCCGCCTGGCGGGGGAGTACGAGCCGGCGGGGACGATCCGGGGGCTCGTGCTGCTCCGGCGGCGCGGCGGCGCGGCGCCGGCGGGCGGTCAGCCGGCCCCCGGCAGGTAGCGGCCCACCTCGGCGGCGATCGCGGGGGGAAGCGGCGGCTGCTGGAGCCACAGCGGGTTGGACTCCATCGAGCCGTCGGCGTTGATCCGGCTGGTGACGGCGGGGAAGTTCGGCTGCTCGGGATCGACGTCGACGATCCAGGCCGCCGGCCCGGGACGCTCGAGGAGCGCCGCGAGCCGCTCGCGTGAGCGCTCGCCGGGGGGCAGCCGGGCCGCCGGGATGCGGTAGGCGGCGAACAGCGCCTCCCAGTCGGGGAACCCGAGCCCCGTCGCCTCGTCGCAGCCGACGTGGGCGCCGCCGAAGAACTTCCGCTGCGTGGCCCGGATCGAGGCATAGCCCCGATTGGCGAGGATGAACATCGTGATCGGCAGGTCGTGGCGGCGCACCAGCGCCAGCTCCTGGAGGTTCTGCGAGAAGCCGCCGTCCCCCTCGGAGAGCACGACACGCCGGCCGGGCCGGGCGAAGGCAGCGCCGATGGCGCTGCCCAGCCCCCATCCCATGCTCGCCAGGGCCGGGCTGGTGGTGGCGATCTGCCCCGGCTTGACCTCGGTGACCTGCAGGGCGCCGGTGAAGGTGCCGCCGCTGGAGCACAGCGCGAGGATGTCGTCGGCGGAGGTCGCGGCGGAGAGTTCGTGGAGGAAGCGGAACGCCGAGCCGCCGGGGACCCCGGTCTCGTTGGCCGGCTCGAGCACCGGCACGAGTTCCCGCACCCGGCGCACGTACGCGCCCCAGTGCCCGCGATCGGGAAAGCGCGCGGCCCCCGCCATCGCGCGCAGCACCGCGTCGGGCGCGACGGTGAATCCGGCGTCGATGGGGGGATGCCCCTTGGCGATCTCGGCGGCGCAGGGATAGACCTGCACGATCCGCGCCGCGGGGGCGAATCCGAGCCAGTCGAAGCCGGTCTGCTGCAGGTCGAGCCGCGCCCCGAGCGCCACCAGGAGATCGGCCTGGGCGACGAGGAGATTGGCCGATCGCTGCCCCCCCCACGTGCCCGGCCGCCCGGCGGCGATCGGCGCGGCGCTGGGGACGCGGTCGATCGCGGAGGTGGTCGTCATCACCGGCACCCCGAGGCGCTCCAGCGCCGGCAGCGCCTCCGCCGCCGCGCGGCGCGAGACGAGCCCGCCGAGGAGCACGAGCGGCCGCGCCGCGCCGGCCAGCCTTCGGACGATCTCGTCGGCGGCGGCGGCGACCATGGGCGCGTCGGCCGCCGCCGTGGGAGCACCGGCGACGGCGGCCGCCGGCAGCGCGTCCGGCCGCACCGGCGCCCCCTGCACGTCGAGGCAGACCTCGATCACCACCGGCCCGGGGTGGGGCGACCGGCCCGCGTGCACCATCTCCAGGAACGCCTCCCGCCCGACGGGGCGCGTGAGGCGCTCCGCGCGCACGGCCACGGGGCGGACGATCGCGGTGCCGTCGACCTCCTGGATCCCACGCTGCCGCAGCGGCGGCTCGAGGAGATCGGTCGACTTCACCTGCCCGGCGATCACGAGCAGGTCGCGGCGCTGCGCCCAGCAGCCGGCCACCGCGGTGACGATGTTCGTGAGGCCCGGGCCGGTGGTCACCAGTGCGAAGGCGCGGTTCCCGGCGGCACATTCGTTGAAGTGCTCGACGGCGATCCCCGCCGTCACCTCGTGGACGACCGGGATGCAGGCGAACCTCGTGCGGAAGGCATCGATGAGATGCATGCAGCCGCCGCCGGCCACCAGGAAGCAGTGCGTGTAGCCCGCCTCGACGAGCCAGTCGCCCACGAGCGCGGCGTACTTCAGCGGGGGTCCGTCGTCCACGTGGCGATCGCTCCGGGATGTCGGGCCGCGCCCGCGCCCGCAGCGCGGCGGGCCGGGCAGACGCTCGTGGGCCTGTGATATAGTTTCCGACGCCACCGACCCTGTCGAGAGGCTCCCCGCTCCGTGTCCGGAAAACAGCCCTTGCACGCGAAGCCCGGCGCGGCGCCGCCCTCGTTCCGATGGTCGTCCGCCGACGTGGTCGCGGCCGCGGCGCTGGCGGCGATCGTCGCCGTGGGATGGTGTGCCGCCCACGGCCTGCGCTCGCCGGGCGATCTGGGCCTGCCGGTGGGCCATCTGGCCTCCGGGCCCGACGCCGGCGCCGTCGCCGAGTACAACGACCTCTACTTCACCCTCGCGCTCGCCCGCGCCGCGGGGGAAGGGCGCGTGATCCCCGTCCTGCCCAAGCGCATCCCGCAGTTGGGGGCGCCCGCCGAGGCCGACTGGAGCGACTGGCCCCTCATCGAGGAGCCGCAGATGCTCCTCACCGGGCTCCTCGGCAGGCTGTGCGGGCCCTTCGCCGCGCTCAACCTCTCGCTCCTCCTCGGCCACGTCCTGGCGGCGGTGACGATGTACGCCGTGGCGACCGGCGGCGGCGCGGCGCGGCCCTGGGCCTTCCTCGCCGGGGCGGCCTACGGGCTCGCGCCGTTCCTCTTCGCGCAGTCCCCCCACCACGCCACGGTGGCCTGGGCGTGGCACGTGCCGCTGTTCATCCCGGCCTGGCGCTGGGCCGCCGACCCCGCCATCGGCCCGCGCGACCGGCGTTTCCTGGCCGCCGCGGCGATCGGCGCCCTCGCCGGCGTCCAGAATCCCTACTACACCAACATCCTCTGCCAGCTCGCGATCCTCTCCGCGGCGGCGACGGCCTGGCGCACGCGCTCGTGGTCGGCACCGCGCACGGTGGGGGTGATCGTGCTCGCCGCCGCGGTGGCCTTCGGCCTCATGCACCTCGACACGCTGCTCCACGGCCTCATGGCGGGGCGCAACCCGGCCATCGTGCAGCGCGAGTACAAATGGATGGAGATCTACGGGCTCAAGCTCGTCGATCTCGTCGTGCCGTCGGCGGGCCACCGGGTGGCATGGATGGAACGCGCGGGGGCCGCGCATCGGGCGGCCGCGCCGCTCCTCGACGAGGGGGCCTCCTACCTGGGCGTCGTGGGCATCGGCTGCCTGGCGTGGCTGGCGGCGGTGTCGGTCGCGGCGCTCGTCGAGCGGCACGCCGAGCGGGTGCCGGTGGCCTTCTGGCAGGTGGCGTGGATCGTGCTCGTGTTCACCACCGGGGGGCTCAACGCCTTCGCCGGCTCGGCGGGATTCCTCCTCTTCCGCGCCGGGTGCCGCGCGTCGATCGCCATCCTGGCGATCGTGCTGGAGTGGGGCGCCGTGCGCGCGACGGCGCTGGTGAAGCCGACGGCGCGCGGCACGTGGGGGGCGGCGGCCCTGGCGGCGGCGTTCGTGTTCCTCGATCAGGTGCCCCGCGGGCCCGCGCCGCGGCAGCTCGACGAGATCGCCGCCCGTCTGGCCTCCGAGCGGACGTTCCTCGCCCGCCTCGAGGAGGCGCTGCCGGAGGGGGCGATGGTCCTGCAGCTGCCCCTGATGGACTTCCCCGAATCCCCCGGAGCGGGCCTGGGGGCCTACGATCAGCTCCGCCCCTACGCGCTGGGGAGCCGGCTCCGCTGGTCGTTCGGCACCGTGAAGGGACGGCCGCGCGACGAGGCGATGCGCGTGCTCGAGGGCAACGACATCCGGAGGATCGTCACCGGGATGCGGAAGGCGGGATTCGCCGCCATCGTCGTCCACCGTGCCGCCTTCCCCGACCGGGGGCGCGAGCTCGAGACGCTGCTCCGCGCGGCGACGGGGGAGCGGACGCTCATCGAGAGCCCGGCCGGCGACGTGTCGTGCGTCGTGTTGGGCGAGGGAGGCTGACGTTCATGCCACGCAGCGCCCGAGGCCGCGCACCGGCCCCCTCCACGGCGCGGCCCGGACCGGCCGCCGACCGAGCGGCCGTGCTCCCGTCGCCGTGGGTGCTCGCCGGCGCGGCGGCGATCGTGGCGGCGGCCTTCCTCGTGGGCTGGCCGGCCATCCGGGGCGCGTGGCTGTGGGACGACGACACCTCGATCACCGCCAACGCCGCGGTCCGGGGGCCGTATTCGTTCCGGGCGATCTGGATCGCCCCCGAGGGCCCCGACTACTTCCCCCTCACCACGACCGCGTTCTGGGCGGAATGGCATCTCTTCGGCGACGACGTCACGGGCTACCACGTCGTGAACATCGCCCTCCACGCGATCTCCGGGCTCCTCGTCTGGGCGCTGGCGGCGGCGATGCGCCTTCCCGGGGGCTGGCTGGCGGGGATGCTCTTCACCGTCCATCCGCTGTGCGTGGAGAGCGTGGCCTGGATCTCGGAGCTGAAGAACACGCTCGCGCAGCCGCTGTTCCTCGCGGCGGCGATCCACGCGGTGCGTGCCGACGCGGCGGACCGTCCGCGCGTGACCCGCGACGACGTCGCGACGGCCGGCTGGTTCCTGGCGGCGATGCTCGCGAAGACGTCGGTGGTGATGTTTCCGGTCGTGATGCTGCTCCACGCCTGGTGGCGCCGTGGCGTGGTCCGCCCGCGCGATCTCCTCCGCGCCGCCCCGCTGTTGGTCGTGTCGCTCCTGCTCGGGCTCGTGACGCTCCACTTCCAGCACTCCAAGGCGATCGGCGACGAGGCGATCCCGGTGGGGGGGGCGGCGTCGCGGATCGCGCTGGCGGGCATGGAGGCGGCCTTCTACCTGGGGAAGGTCATCCTCCCGCTCGGACTCCTGCCGATCTATCCGCGCTGGGAGATCGATCCGCCCCGCGCCTGGCAGTTTCTCCCCTGGGCGGCGCTGGCGGCGGGCGCCGCCTGGGCCTGGGTCAACCGGGCGACCTGGGGCCGCCACGCCATCCTCGCCGTCGGCTTCTTCCTCCTCATGGCGCTGCCGGTGCTCGGCTTCGTGACGATCGCCTACATGCGCGTCACCTGGGCGGCCGACCATTTCGTCTACCTGCCGATGGTCTCGCTCCTCATCGCCGCCGCGGCCGTGGCGGCGCGCTGGGGGGCCTCGCTCCCGGAGCGGTCGCGGGCGCCGGCGGCGGCGGCGGGAATGGCGCTGGTGGCGGCGCTCGGCGCGGCCGCCGCGCGCTACGGCGCGGTGTGGGTCGACGAGCGCACCCTGTGGACGCACACCCTGGCCGGCAACCCCGACGCCTGGCAGGCCCACAACCGGCTGGGATCGATCCTGCTGGTGGAGGGAAAGGTGGATGACGCCCACGAGCACTTCGTCGCCGCCACGCGACTCCGCCCCGATCTCAGCGAGACCCGCAACAACCTCGGGCTGACGCTGTGGCGGAAGGGCCGCCTCCCGGAGGCGATCGAGGCCTTCGAGCGGTCGGCGGCGGCGGCCCCCGGGCTGGCGCTCCCCCGCGTCAACCTGGCCGCCGTGTACCTCGAGTCGGGACGGCTCGACGACGCCGAGGCGGTCTACGGCAAGCTCCTCGAGGCGTTTCCCGAGTCGTCGATGGTGCGCGGCCGTCGCGCGGAGGTGCTCGTGCGGCAGGAGCGATTCGTCGAGGCGGCGGCGCAGTATGCCCTCCTCCTCGAGCGCGAGCCCGGCAACGCCCTGGCCTGGAACAACCGCGGCGTCTGCATGGTCAAGCTGGGGCGCGCGGAGGAGGCCGTCGCCTGTTTTCGCAAAGCCGTCGCGGTGGCGCCGAACTTCGCCGACGCGCGGCAGAATCTCGAGCGGATGACCGCCGGTGCCGCGGCGGGGCCGGCGCCGGCCCCCCCCTCACGGCCGTGAGGGCATCCGGGCGCGCACCGCCATCCGCAGGAGGGCCGCGATCCCCTCGAGCGACTGCCGCAGCCCCGCCTTGCTCTGCCCCTCGGTGCGGTTGGTGAAGGTGATCGGCACCTCGACGATCCGCCCGCCGGCGCGGTGGATGTGGAGGAGCAGATCCTCCTGGAAGGCGTAGCCCGGCTCGAACGCCCCCCCGAGCGCCGCGAAGGTCTCGAGCCGCACCGCGCGGAAGCCGGTCGAGGCGTCGTGCACCGGCAGCCACACCACCCAGCGCGTGAACCAGTTCACCAGGGCGCTGGCCACGTGCCGCGAGAGGGGCCAGCCCACGGTGCGCCCCCCGGGGACGCGCCGCGACCCCAGCGCCACCGCCGCGGGGACGCCGCCCACGGGCTCGAGGGCGGCCAGCAGGCGGGGGATGTCGTCGGGATCGTGGCTCCCATCGGCGTCCATGTTCACCGCCACGTGGAAACCGTGGCGATGGGCCGCACGGAAGCCCTCCACGATCGCACTGCCCAAGCCGCGGCGGCCGCGCCGCACGTGGAGATGGAGGCGCGGCTGGTCGCGCGCGATCTCGCGCACGGCGTCGGCGGTGCCGTCGGGGGAGTCGTCGTCGACGACGAGCAGCTGCAACGCGGGATCCACCGCGAGCACATGGCGGCACAGCGCGGCGATGGTGGCGCGCTCGCGGTAGGTGGCCGTCACCACCACCACTCGCCCCGGCGGCCAGGCCGAGGCGGAGCGGAGATCGTCGGGCCCGTCTCCCGGTTCAGGCGTGCCGGGTGCCTCGCCCTCCGGCGCCATCGATCAGACGCCGGAGGCGCCGCGGCGCATCCGTGCGAAGAGGCGCGAATAGTCGCCGGGGCGCACCGGCAGCACGCGCCAGGCGTTCGGATCCGGAGGGGGCGTCCATTCGTCCTCCTCGATGACGAGCATGTCGGCGTCGTCGTCGGGCGGCGGCGGGGCCGGAGCGGGCTCCGGCGGGCGGCGGTCGCCAGGGGGCGCCTCCACCGCCGGCAGACGCTGGGCCAGGGCCGCGCCCTCGCGGCTCGAGACGTGGCGGCGCGAGGCGAAGTCGTCGGGGCCGCGCACCACGTAGCGCTCGAGCGTGCCCGCCTGCGGGCCCGGCTCGGCGGCGGCGAAGAAGCCGGCGAAGGGGTCGTCGTCGGCCTCGAAGACGATCTCCACCTCGGGGCCCGCCCACGGATCGAGCGCGTCGCCCGCGGCGACCATCGAACGCCCCTCCCGGCCGCGCGGCGGCGCGTCGTCGGCGGGCCCGGCGGAGAACTCGGCCGGGATCCCCTCGCACACGCCGTCGCCGGGGGGCGACTCGTGGTCGTGATCGCGATCCATCCCGCACGGCGCACCGAATTCGTGCGTCACCCACGGCTCGGCGGCGTCGTCCACGTCGAACGCGCCGTCGGGGGTGCCGTACTCCACCACGGCGGTGGCGTGGGCGTCGTCCGCGGGGAGGCGCACGGGGTCGACGGGGAGGGCGTGCCCGCCGGGCGCGGGGAGCCGCTGGATGTCGCGCCAGGCGGCGGCGATGTCGGCGGCGCTCACGCGGCACTTGCCCCGTTCGGCGGCGGTCACCAGCGCCAGGTCACAGACCTGGTTCACGAGGCGCGGGATCCCGTCGGTGACGGCGAACACGGCGTCGTCCGCCCCCGGCTCGAAGACCTCCTCCCAGCGCCTGCCGGCGACGCGCATCTGGGTGCGCAGGTAGGCGAGCGTCTCGGCGTGGTCGAGCGGCTCGAGGTAGTGCCTCGCCCCGACACGCTGGGCGAGGCTCTCCATCCGCGCTGCCCCGAGCCGCTCCTCCATCTCGGTCGACCCGGCGAGCACGACGTGCACCGAGGGGAGCGGCGTGGGGATGTTGGTGAGCAGGCGCAGCTCCTCGAGGAGCCGGGAGGGGAGGGTGTGGGCCTCGTCGACGAGGATCACCAGCCCCGAGCTGGTGGCGGCCAGGCCGCGCACGCGTTCCACGACGCTGATCCGCAGCTCCCCCTCGTCGATGCCCCGGTAGGGCTCGCCGATCTCAGCCAGGATCGACTGCCACAGGGCCCGGCGCGTGCAGATCCGGGCGCCGGAGAGCAGCGCCACGTCGAAGTCGTCGCGCACGTGCTCGGCGATCTTGGCGAGGACGAGCGTCTTCCCGGTGCCGGGGGCACCGACCACCAGACCGATCCCCTCCGAGCGGCGGATCGCCCGCTCGAGGCCGTGGAGCGCCGCGTCGATGGCGCGCGCCGGATGGTAGAAGTCGGTGCGCGGCGCGGCGAGGAACGGACGGCTCGACGGCGGACGGCGCGGGGGGGTCATCGTGCTCTGGGGATCCTGCGGGTGGGCACCGGTCATGGGGGGCGTGGCGCCCCGACCCACCCTTGTTTCGACCACCCGCCGCGACTTCCTGCACCACGGCGGCCGGGCGTAGACTCTGCCGGTCGGCGCGGTGATCGCGGGGCTGCCGGTGGCGCCGATCGTGACGGCCGCGCGCCCCGCGCGGCGGCTCCCCGCCCCGCCCCCCCCGGGAACGCCCCTCGCATGTTCCGCGTCAAGATCTGCGGCGTGATGACGCCCGACGACGCGGCGCTCGTCGCCGCGGCGGGGGCCGACGCGGTGGGGCTGAACTTCGTCGCCGGATCGCCGCGGCGCCTCGGCGCGGCGGACGCGGGCGCCGTGGCCGCCGCGCTGCCGGAGGGGGTGCTGCGCGTGGGGGTGTTCGCCGGCATGGAAGCCGCCGAGATCGCGGCGATCGCGG
>CAISKG010000074.1 GCA_903885855.1 uncultured Planctomycetaceae bacterium | reverse complement strand
TGGTGGCCCGCGTCGCGGCGAACCACGTCTGGCAGCGCCACTTCGGCGCGGGGCTCGTGCCGAGCGTGTTCAACTTCGGTCTGGCCGGCGCCCGCCCGACCCATCCCCGCCTCCTCGACTGGCTGGCGGTGGAGCTGCGCGAGTCGGGCTGGAGCCTCAAGCACCTCCACCGCGTCATTCTCACCAGCCGCACCTACCGGATGCGTTCCGCCCCCGACTCCGGCGCCGACCCGCGCGCCGCGGCCGATCCCGGGAACTTTCTCCTGTGGCGGCAGGCGCCGCGGCGACTGGAGGCGGAGGTGGTGCGGGACAGCCTGCTCGCCCTGGCCGGGATCCTCGACCCGTCGCGCGGCGGGCCGGAGATCGACCCGGCCGCCGCCGACACCACGCCGCGGCGCAGCCTCTACCTCCGCCACACCCCCGACGACCGGGCGGCGCTCCTCGAGGCCTTCGACGCCCCCAGCGCCGCGGAGTGCAGCGAGCGGCGCGAGAGCGTCGTGCCCCAGCAGGCGCTGGCGCTGGCCAACGGCGCCTTCGCGCTCGAGCAGTCGCGGCGGATCGCGGCGCGCGTGCGCGGCCGGCTCCCCGCGGGGGCCGGCGACGACGCCTTCGTGGCGGAGGCCTGGCTCGTGGTGATGGGGCGGGCCCCCGCCGAGACCGAGCGCGACGCCTGCCGGCGCTTCCTCGCCTCCCAGGCCGCGCGCTACGCCGCCGGGGGCCTGACCCCCTTCGCGGTCGGTCCGCGCGCGGCGCTGGCCCCGGCCGCCGATCCCGCCATCCGCGCCGGCGAGAGCCTCGTCCACGTGCTGGTCAACGCCAACGAATTCCTCACCGTCCGGTAGCCCCATGCCCATCCGCCCCGCCCCCCGCCGCGGCTTCCTCGCCGACGCCGGACTCGGCTTCGCCGGCCTGGCCCTCGGCGCCATGCTCGAGCGCGACGGCGTCTCCCTCGGCGGCGAGCCCACGGCCGCCCCCGACGGCCGCCCCCACTTCCCCCCCCGGGCCCGCAACGTCATCTGGCTGTTCATGCTCGGGGGCGTGAGCCACCTCGAGAGCTGGGATCCCAAGCCCGCCCTCACGCGCTACGCCGGGAAGACGATCGCCGAAACGCCCTGGGGGCCGGGCGTCACCGAGAGCCCCTACTTCCGCCGCAACGTCCGCGACTTCGCCGGCCTGCCGCGCGAGCAGATGCAGTCGGTGTTCCCGCTCCAGGTGGGCTTCTCGCGCCACGGCGAGGCCGGCGTGGAGATCGCCGACTGGTGGCCGGGCATCGCCTCCCGCGCCGACGACATCGCCTTCGTGCGCTCGCTGTGGTGCACCGACAACGACCACGCCGCGCAGTACGAGTTCAACACCGGCCACCACGTGTTCGACGGCTGGCACCCGTCGATCGGGTCGTGGATCCACTGGGGGCTGGCCAGCGAGAACGACGACCTGCCCTCGTTCGTGGTCCTCGGCGACGGCCCCGACGTCTGCTGCGGCGGCCGCGGCGCCCACTCGGCCGCCTATCTGGGCCCGCGCCACGACGGCGTGCAGCTGCGCGTCGATCCGGCCGATCCGCTCCCCTGGGCCGGTCCCGGTCCCGACGTGGCCCGCGAGGAGCAGGCGGCGGAGTTCGCCCTCCTCCGCGAGCTCAACGACGCCGCCCGCCGCGGCCATCCCGACGACGACGTGCTCGCCGCGCGGATCCAGGCCTACGAGCTCGCCTTCCGGATGCAGGACAGCGTGCCCGAGGCGATGCGCTCGGGCGACGAGACCGCCGCCACCCGCGCCCTCTACGGCCTCGACGACGCCGTCACGCGCCCCTTCGGCGAGCGCTGCCTGGCGGCGCGGCGGCTCGTCGAGCGCGGCGTGCGCTTCGTGCAGATCTACCACGGCAACGGCGGCGGCGGCGGCTGGGACGCCCACGCCGACCTGAAGGCCAACCACGGCACGCTCGCCCCCCAGGTCGACCGCCCCGTCGCCGGCCTGCTGGCCGACCTCTCGGCCCGCGGCCTCCTCGACGAGACGATCGTGGTCTTCGCCAGCGAGTTCGGGCGCACCCCGGGCTCGGAGCGCTCCACCGGCCGCGACCACCACCCCTACGGCTTCTCCTGCTGGCTCGCCGGCGGGGGCGTGAGGGGGGGCATGGTCCACGGGGCCACCGACGAGCTCGGCTTCCACGCCGTCGAGGACCGGCACTACGTCACCGACGTCCACGCCACGGTCCTGCGCCTCCTCGGCCTCGACCACCGCCGGTTGGAGGTGCCGGGGCGCAAGCGGCTGGAGATCAAGATGGGCAGGCCCATCGAGGCGATCATCGCCTGAGCGCGGGGCGCCCGGCCGTCAGGCGAGGATCGAGTCGAGGATCCGCGCCGGCTGCACGCCGGTGAGCCGCTCGTCGAGCCCCTGGAAGCGCACCGCCAGGCGCTCGTGGTCGAGGCCGAGGAGGTGGAGGAGCGTGGCGTGGACGTCGCGCACGTGCACGCCCCCCTCGGCGGCACCGAAGCCGAAGTCGTCGGTCGTGCCGTGGACCGCCCCGGCACGGACGCCACCGCCGGCGAACCACATCGTGAAGGCGTCGATGTGGTGGTTGCGGCCGGTGCTCTCGCGCTTCTCCCCCATCGGCGTCCGCCCGAACTCCCCTCCCCAGACCACGATCGTGTCCTCGAGGAGGCCGCGCCGGGCGAGGTCGACGACGAGCCCCGCGCAGGCCCGGTCGATCTGCCCGCAGACCTCCGGGAGGTGCGTCTCGAGATTCTCCGTCGGGCCGCCGTGGTGGTCCCAGTTGGTGTGGTAGAGCTGCACGAAGCGGGTGCCGCGCTCCACCAGCCGCCGCGCCAGCAGGCAGTTGCGGGCGAAGGTCGTCTCCCCGGGCTCGCGGATCCCGTAGAGCGCGAGCGTCTCGGCCGACTCGCCGGCGATGTCCACCAGCTCCGGCGCGCTCGACTGCATGCGGAAGGCCATCTCGTAGGCCGAAATGCGGGCAGCGATCTCGCCGTCGCCCGTGACGGCGAGCCGACGCCGGTTGAGGCGGTTCACGGCGTCGACCACGCCGCGCTGCCGCGCCGCGCCGACCCCCGCCGGGGAGGAGAGGTCGGGAATCGGATCCCCGGCGGTGCGCAGCGCCACCCCCTGGTAGGCGCTCGGCAGCATGCCGGCGCCCCACAGCACCGCGCCGCCGCGCGGCCCGCGCGGCCCGCTCTGGAGGACGACGAACCCGGGCAGGTCCTCGGCCTCGCTCCCCAGTCCGTAGGTCACCCAGGAACCGATGCTCGGCCTCCCGAAGCGCCCCGTGCCGGTGTTCATGAAGAGCTTGGCCGGGGCGTGGTTGAAGAGGTCGGTGGAGCAGGTGCGGACGAAGGCCAGCCGGTCGGCGATCGCCGCGGTGTGCGGCAGGAGGTCGCTGATCCACATCCCGGAGCCCGGAGTCCGCGCGAAGGCGCGCCGCGAGGCGAGCAGCTCGGTGCGGTGGCTCTCGTTCATGAAGGCGAAGCGCTTGCCGGCCAGGAAGCTCTCCGGGATCGGCTGGCCGTCGCGCCGCACGAGCTCCGGCTTGTGGTCGAAGAGGTCGAGCTGCGACGGCCCGCCGGCCATGAAGAGGTAGATCACGCGCGTGGCCCGCGCCGGATGGTGGGGCGCCGCGGCGGCCCCGGCCGCGCGAGCGTCGCCCAGGAGCAGCGTCTGGAGCGCCGCCCCCCCCACCCCCACCCCGCAGTCGGCGAAGAAGTGGCGGCGCGTGCGCTCGCGGAGGTCGTCGGGGCGGGCGGGGATCATTCGCGCGTCACCGTCTCGTCGAGGTTCAAGAGCACCCGCGCGCAGTCGTCGGCGTCGAGCGCGGCGAGGATCGCGGCCTCCTCGGCGTCGGGGAGGCGGCCGGTGCAGCGGCGGAACGCGGCCTGCGGGCCCTCGGCCCGCACGATCGACCCGAGGGCCCCGGCCAGCTCCACGAAGGCCGCGTCGTTGAGGAGCACCAGCGCCTGCAGCGGCGTGTTGCTGCGGTGCCGGCGCGTGCACGACTGGGAGCCGTCCGGTGCGTCGAACAGCGCCAGCGCCGGCGGCGGCGAGGCCCGGTAGAGGAAGGTGTAGAGCCCGCGGCGGAAGCGGTCGGGGCCGGTGCTCGTCGGCCAGTCGCGTTTCACCTGCCCCACGGCGGTGGTCCCCGCCGGTACCGGCGGGTGGACCGGTGGCCCCCCGAGCCGCGGCTCCAGCCGGCCGGCGGCCACCAGCGCCACGTCGCGCACCGCCTCGGCGTCGAGGCGCAGGCGCCGCTGCCGGGCCACGAGCACGTTGGCCGGGTCGAGGGCCGCCTGATGCGGCGTCTCGAGCGACTCCTGCCGGTAGGCGGCCGAGGCGAGCAGGAGGCGGTGGAGCCGCTTCACGCTCCACCCGCCGCGCACGAACTCCCCGGCGAGCCAGTCGAGCAGCTCGGGGTGGCTCGGCGGGCTGCCGGCGAGGCCGAAGTCGCTGTCGGTCTCCACCAGCCCGCGGCCGAAGAGCCGCTGCCAGAGGCGGTTCACGACCACGCGGGCCGTGAGGGGATTCCCGGGCGACGCGATCCACCGCGCCAGGTCGAGCCGCGTGGGGCGGCCCGCGCCGGGCGCGAGCCCGGGGAGCACGGCGGGGGTGCCGGGGGCCACCTCCTCGGCGGGGCGCGTGAAATCCCCCTGCACGAAGCGGGTCGTGCGGCGCGGCCGGGGCAGCTCCTCCAGGACGAGCGTCGTCGGCCCCGACTCGGCACGGGAGCGGAGGTCGACGAAGCGCTCGTTCAGGCGCCGGAACTCCTGATCCCCGGCCCCCAGGCCGGCCTGGAAGAGGAGCCGGCGCTGGTCGGGCGAGCGGCCGGCGGCCGCGACGCCGAGCGCCGCGCGCTGCTCGGCGTTGAGGAGGCCACGGGCGTCGTCGTTGAGGGCCGCCTCCCAGGCGTCGAGGGCCGCGCGCCGCGCGTCGACGTACGCCTCGACGGCCGCGCCCGCGGCGTCGCGCTCGGCGGCCAATCGCGCCGGATCGGCCCCCGGCACGCCGACCCGGAGCCGCGTCTCGGCCTGGTCGTTGAAGAAGGCGAAGAGCCGGTAGTAGTCGGCCTGCGTGACGGGATCGTATTTGTGGTCGTGGCACTGCGCGCAGCCGATGGTGAGGCCGAGCCACACCGTGCCGGTGGTGGCCACACGGTCGAACACCGCGTCGACGCGGAACTGCTCCTTGTCGATCCCCCCCTCCTCGTTGGTCGGCGTGTTGCGGTGGAATCCGGTGGCCACGCGGTCGTCGGCGGTGGCCCCGGGGAGGAGGTCGCCGGCCAGCTGCCGCACCGTGAAGGCGTCGAAGGGCATGTCGTCGTTGAAGGCCCGCACCACCCAGTCGCGCCAGGGCCAGATCTCGCGCGGGGCGTCGATCGAGTAGCCGTTGCTGTCGGCGTAGCGCGCCATGTCGAGCCAGCCGCGCGCCTGCCGCTCGCCGTAGTGGGGGCTCGCCAGGAGTCGGTCGACGGCCTCGGCCCAGGCGGCCTCGGGATCACCCGCGCGGGCCGCCAGGAAGCGGTCGATCTCGGCGGGCGTGGGGGGCAGACCGGTCAGATCGAGGCTCGCGCGGCGCAGGAGCGTCTCGGGCGCCGCCTCGGGGGCGGGCCCGAGGCCCCGCTCCGCCTGGCGGGCGCGGAGGAAGCGGTCGATCGGGTGGAGGGCGCCTGGCACCTCCGGGGGGACGACCTCGGCCGGCGGCCGGAAGGCCCAGTGCGGCTCGACCGGCGCCCCGGCCACGATCCAGGCACGGAGCGACTCCTGCTCCGCCTCGGTGAGCGCCGGCCCCGCGTCCGGGGGCGGCATGCGCTGCGGCCCCGTGGCCGCGACGCGCGCCACGATCGCGCTCGAGCCCGGGTCGCCCGGCACCACCGCCGCCGCGCCGCTCTCGAGCCTGGCCCGCAAGCCGTCGGGGGTGTCGAGGCGCAGCCCCGCCTGTCGGGCCCGGGCGTCGAAACCGTGGCAGGCGAAGCAGCGGGCCGCGAGCAGCTGCCGCACGGCCCCGGGCGGGGGTGGCTCCGCCGCCGCCGCGGTCGCGGCCCATCCGACGGCGATCGCGACCAGCGCCCCGCGCCCCATGGCTCACCCCGTGCCCGACGCCTCGACGATCTCCGCGATCTCCACCGCCCGGTGCTCCCGCGCCGACAGGTAGGCGGCGTCGACCAGCGCCATCGTCTCCAGATTATCCTCCCCCGTGGCCACCGCCGGCGCCGAGCCCTCGAGGTCGCGGAGCAGCTCGGCCATCGGCCCCACGAAGGCGTCGGGGAACCAGGCCTCCTCCCAGCGCGGCCGCTGCCAGCCCGCCGCGCCGTCGACGGCGTGGACCGTGGTCCAGTCGAGGGTCGACGGGGTGCGCGCCGGGTACTTCGGCCAGCCCACCTCGCCGAGGGCCAACCCGCGCGTCCCCTCCACGCGGAAGCGCACGAAACAATCGGCCTCCGCCCCCTCGCGCGCCGGCCCCGCCCAGACGTCCTCGAGGGTCGAGCAGCGCAGCCCCGAGTCGTATTCCAGGATCGAGAGGCAGATGCCGTCGTCGTGCCGGAAGCGCTCGAGCGTGCGCGGGTCGGTGCGCACGCTCGTGAACACGCGCCGCGGCGTGCCGAACCAGCCCCGGAAGGTGTCGAAGTGGTGGATCGACATGATGCGCAGCGTCACCCACCCCTGCCGCTCCTGCCAGGGCATCCAGTGCGGGATGGCGCGCATGTCGATCGTCGCCAGCACCGGCTCGCCGAGCATGCCCCGCGCCAGCAGGTCGCCGCAGGCGCGCACGGCGTGGTCGTAGCGCATGTTCTGGTTGACGACCAGCCGCACGCCGGCCTCGCGGCAGCGCCGCACCAGCCGCACCGCGCCGGGATGGTCGCAGGCCAGCGGCTTCTGGGCCAGGATCCCGCGCACCCGACTCTCGCCGCGCGTCCGCATCGCGCAGATCCCCTCGATGATCCCCGGCTGCACGTCGGGGGGCACCGCGATGTCGACCACCTCAACCCCGGGATCGGCCGCCAGCCGGCGCCAGTCGGGCCAGACGCGGCCGATGCCGTGACGCGCGGCCACCGCCGCGGCCGCCTGCGGGCGCGGCGCGGTGATCGCCACCGGCCGGAAGCCGGCCGCGGCGTACGCCACGAGGTGGCAGTCGGCCATGATGAATCCCGCCCCCACGCAGCCGATGCCCGGCGACGGATCGCGCGGCAGGGGGGCCAGGTGGGACGGCGGGGCGATCACGGCCGCGACTCCCCGGAGGCCGGCTTCCCGGACTCCGGCGCCTCGAGCCCCGTCGCCGAGCGGTCGCGGACCGCCTCGAGCCAGCCGACGTCGCCGCCGGCATCGGCGAACCGCCGCGCCCCCACCGCGCGGATCGCGCCGTCGGGCACGACCTCGAGCGGGGTGTAGCGCGGGTGGTGGGAGTCCTTGTAGGGGTCGTTCCGGGCGGCGTTGTAGCAGCAGATCATCGACCAGCGCGGCTGCTCGGAGCGGTTGGGATCGGAGCGGTGGAGGAGGTTCGGGTGGAAGAAGATCGCGTCCCCCGGCTCCATCTCGCAATGCACCAGCGGCAGCCGCCCGAGGAGTTCGCGCACCCGGTCCATGTCGGCCCCCGCCTGCTCGCCGGAGAGGACGTGGTCGATGCGCCCCGCCTCGTGCGACCGGGGGATGACCTGCAGGCAGCCGTTGGCCCGCGTGGAGGGATCGACCGCCACCGACACGCTCACGAGCCAGGGGAAGAGGACGCCGTTGTTGTACCAGTAGCCGTAGTCCTGGTGCCACGTCCACGCGCCCCCCACGCGCGCGTCCTTCATGATCATCTTGGAGTGGTAGTGGTAGACCTCCCCCTCGAGGAGGCGCTCGGCGGACCGCACCATGCGCTCGCAGCGCGCCACCATCCCGTAGATCCCGTCGCCGGGATGATTCCACAGCGAGAGCCGCACCACGCCCCCCTCGCCGTCGGCGCGGCCGAAGGCGTGGCGGTCGAGCTCGCGGTCCTCGCGCGCCGCACGGCCGAGGAGCTCGATCTCGTCGCGTGCGAAGAACCCGCGCGCGACGACGTAGCCCTCGCGCCGGTACTCGGCCACCTGGTCGTCGTCGAGCGGGCGCGTCATCGGGCGTCTCCCGGGGAAAGGGGCGCGGCCGGCGGGAGCCGCTTGACGACCACCGCCGTGCAGTCGTCGGCCTGCGGGGTGCCCGCCGCGAACGCCCTCACCGCGGCGTCGACCGCGGCGATGATCTCGGCGGCGGGGCGGTCGCGCAGGCGCCGCACGACCTCGGCGAGCCGCTCGGCGCCGAACTGCTCGCCGTCGGGCCGCGCCCACTCGAAGAAGCCGTCGGTGAACAACAGCAGCATGTCGCCGGGCTCGAGATCGATGCGCGACGGCGGATCGTATTCCATCCCGGGAAACATCCCCAGCGGCGTGCCATGGGTGGGGTGCTCGGTGACGGTGCCGGTGGCGGCGTCGAACTCGAGGATCGGGCCGTGGCCGGCGCTCGAGTAGTCGATCCGCCCCCCGGCGGGATCGAGAAGGCCGATGAAGGCCGTCACGAACGTCCCCTCGCGGAGATCCTCGCCGAGGAGGTCGTTGACGTGGGGCACGAGCCGGGCGAGGTCGCGCGATTGCGTGACGGTGGCGCGCACCAGGGCCCGGGCCTCGGCCGAGATCAAGGCCGGCCCGATCCCGTGGCCGGTGGCGTCGCCGATGAGGAGCGCCAGCGCCCCGTCGGGGAGGCGCAGCCAGTCGAAGCAGTCGCCGCCGGTCTCGTCGGCGGGGCGCGTCCATCCGGCCACGTCCCAGCCCGGCAGGTCCGGGGGCACCCGGGGCAGGAGCCCCTGCTGGATCTCGCGCGCCACCTCGAGATCGCGCTGCATCCGCGCCTGCACCGCCGCCGCCGCGAGCAGGCGCTGGCGCTCGATCGCCACGCCGGCCTGCACCGAGAGCGTCGAGACGAGCCACTCGTCGCGGGGCGTGAAGGGGCCGCCGCGCTTGTTGAGCACCTGCAGGACGCCCACCGTGGCCCCGTCGTGGCCGGTGAGGGGCAGCGTGAGGAGGCTCGTCGTGCGGAATCCGCTCTGCCGGTCGAACTCGGGATTGAAACGCGGGTCGGCGTAGGGGTCGGCGAGGTTCACGGCGCCGCCGCCGGCCGCCACCTCGCCGGCGATCCCCACCCCCACCGGGAAGCGGATCTCCCGGATCGGCGAGCCGGCGATGCCGGTGGCCACGCGGCTCGAGAGCTCCCCACGCTCGTGGTCGAGGAGATAGACCGTGGCACGCTCGCAGTCGAGCACGGCGGTGGCGGCGTCGGCGATCCGGCCGAGGAGCGCGTCGAGGTCGACGGTGGCGCCGATGGCCCGCGCGGCGTCGAGGATCCGCTCCAGATCGGCGATCCGCCGCGCGTCGTCCGTGCCCGCGGTCATCTCACTTCCACCGCCAGGCGGTGATCCCCGAGATGTCGCGGACCCACAGCTCCGTGCCGCCGGGGCCCGAGGTGACCGCCAGATGCGCCCAGCTCTCGCGCTTCGAGACGTTGGCCTCGCCGAGCAACTCGAAGGCCGCCGGCGCGGCGCGGAGAAGGCGGAGATCGCCGGTCTCGTCGAGGGCCAGGATCCGGTCCCCCTGCATCACCAGGCTCCAGTACTTGCCGTAGGGGGTGGAGATCCAGTCCTCCTTGCCGGTGGCCAGATCGATGGAGGCGAAGCGCTGGTTGCGCAGATGCACGTAGGCGTGGCCGTCGCGCACGATCGGCGTCGACATGTAGCCCTGCACCTTGTTGCGCCACACCGGCTCGCCCGGCGCCGAGCCGTCGGCGGGCACGTCGAAAAGGAACGAGCCCCCGCCGTAGCTGGTCGTGAACACCTTTCCGTCGCTCACGGTGGGGGTGACGATGTTCATGCCGCGGAAGGCCTCCACCGGCCGCTTCCAGTGGACCGCGCCGCTGTCCGGATCGACCCCGGCGAGCTCCTCGCGCCCCTGCACGAGGATCTGCCGCTTCCCGCCGATCTCAGCGAGGAAGGGGGAGGAGAACGCGCTGCCGTTCATCCCGCCGCCGTCGTCGAGCACGCGCCACGCCAGGGTGCCGGTCGCCTTGTCGAGCTTGCAGAAGCCGCCGCCGGCCTGCACGTAGACCGCGTCGCCGATCACCAGCGGGCTCGACACGAAGCCGAAGGCCGGCAGGCTGCTGCCGAAGAGCTTCATGAAGTCGACGCGCCACACCTCCTTGCCGGTGTCCCCCTCCAGGCACACCAGCACGTCGCGCATCCCCGCCACGTAGAGCCGGCCGGGGCCGCCGTCGGCGCCGGGGTCGTAGGCCGGCGTCGCGCGGATCCAGGAGCCGTTGCTGGCGGCGAAGAAGGGCACCGTCATCGCCCCCTCCCACGACGCCTGCCACACCTCGGCGCCGGTGGCGCGGTCGAGGGCCCGGACGTGCTCGGTCTTCGCGTCGCGCGTCTCCGTGACGTAGACGAGCTTCTCGGTGACGATCGGACCGGAGTAGCTCGGGCCCAGATCGACGCGCCACACCTGCTCCAGCCGCGAGGCGTCGAGCCCCTCCGGCCAGGTCGCGCCGTCGACGCGGCCGTCGCGCGACGGGCCGCGCCACTGCAGCCACGTCGCCGCCGCTCCCGAGGGGACCTCGTCGGCGGCCGCCGCGCCGCCCATCACGAGCCCCGCGAGCAGCACCCACGCCCCCCACCGGCACGCCGCGATCCGAGCCGTCGTCGCCATGATCCCCACCTCCCGGGTGAATCCCCGCGCCGGCCGGCGGCCGTCGCACCCCCCCATTCGACCGCGGCCGGGCCGGCGCGTCCATCCGGGCCGCTCCGCGGGGCGGCCGCGGCTCATCCCGACAGCCAGGCGTCGCGGCCGGCGGCCACGAAGGCGTCGTCGCAGAGATCGGGCCGGGCCCGGCGCACCCGGTCGATCTCCGCGGCCTGCCCGGGGCTCAGCCCCTCGCCCTCGTCGAGGCACCAGATCCCCTCGAGGAGCCCCTGGCGGCGGAGCACCTCGTGGAGGCCGGCGATGCAGCCGCGGAAGCCGTGGGCGGCGTCGAAGTAGGCGGCGTTCATTTCGGTGACGGCGACGGCGTCGGCGGCGAGGCGGGCGTCCATGCCGCCGGGGCGGCAGCGGTCGAGGAGCGCCACGGCGGCGCGCGTGTCGACGGCCCAGTGGCCCAGCAGTCCCCCCGCGAACCGCATCCGCCGCCCCTCCACGTCGAACACGCCGGCCAGATCGGCGACGACGCAGTCGTCGTTGCCGGTGTAGAGGGCGACGTCGTCCCGGCCCGAGAGCGCGACGGCACGCACCACGTCGAGCGTCCGGTAGCGGTCGAACGGCGCCACCTTGATCGCCACCACGGCCGGGATCTCCACGAACCGGCGCCAAAAGGCGTGCGACAGCACGCGGCCGCCGACGGCCGGCTGGAGGTAGAAGCCCACCAGCGGCAGCACCTCCCCGACGGCGCGGCAATGGGCCAGCAGCGCGTCGTCGTCGCCGGAGTGGCCGGCGAGCGAGAGGAGGCCGGCGTCGTAGCCGAGATCGCGGAGGAGCGTCGCCTCCGAGACCGCCTGCGACGTGGCGCCGCAGACGCCGCCGATCCGCACCACCTGCCGGCCGCAGCGTGCCACCTCCTCGGCGGCCAATTCGAGCACCGGCCGGAGCAGGCCCACGGCGGATTCCCGGATCGCGAACTGCGTGGTGTGGACGCCCACGGCCAGTCCGCCGGCGCCCGCGGCGAGGTAGTAGCGCGACAGCGCCCGCTGGCGGCGCTCGTCGAGGCGGCGCCGCGCGTCGAGGGCCAGCGGATGCGCGGGGATCACGAGGCCGGCGCCGAGCCGGCGCCGCAGCCCGGCGTCAGAAGCGTCCATCGAGGACCTCGAACTTCGTCGGCTTGCCGAACGACTCCCCCCCGCGCGCCACCCACGCGCAGACCATCCGCACCGCCTCGTCGGCCGTCGTCTCCGGCGGCCCGAAGCGCGCGTGGCACGCGCGCGCGTCCCACAGCCAGGCCTGCGGCGCCTCCGCGCCGGCGAACACGGGCCGCCGGCCGAGCAGCGCGCCGCAGCGTTCCGCCAGCGCCCGCACCGACAGCCGCTCCAGGCCCGTGACGTTGAGCGCCGCCGGCGGCACGGCCGCCGCCTCGAGGCAGCGGATCGCCAGCGCCGCCGCGTCGCGCTGCCAGATGAGGTTCACCCATCCCATGCGCACGTCGACCGGCTCGCCGGCGGCCACGCGCCGGGCAACGTCGTGGATCACGCCGTAGCGTGGCTCGACGGCGTAGCAGAGGCGGAAGAGGAGCAGCGGCGTGGCCGACCGGGCCGCGAGGAACCCCGCCACACGCTCGCGCGCCACCGCGGCGTTGGCATATTCCCCGGCCGGCTCGAGGCGCGTCGCCTCGTCGGCGCCGGGGCCGTCGGCGGGCACGAGCGGATAGACGCAGCCGGTGGAGAAGAGCACGATCCGCGCCCCCGCGTAACGGTCGAGCGCCGCGGCCGGCGCCAGCGTGTTCACCGCCCAGGTGCGGGCGGGATCGGAGCCGGTGCCGAACTTCTGCCCGGTGAGGTGGAGCACGAGCCCCGCGTCGGGGAGCCGGGCCACCGCGTCGCGGTCCATGAGGTCGCAGGCCACCGTGGCGACCCGGTCGCGCTCGAGGGCCGCGGCCTTGGCGCGGTCGCTGAACCCCGACACCGCCGTGACGCGGCGCGCCGTCAGGCCGGCGGCGTCGAGCCCCCGCCGCACCATGCGTGCCAGCGCCGGCCCCATCTTCCCCCCCGCCCCGAGGACGACGACGTCGCCGTCGAGCCGGGCGAGGGCCTCGACCGCCGCCGCGGTGGGACGCGCGAGGTGCTCGTCGAGGGCGGCGACGTCGGCGAAGGTTTCGTGCATGGCGATCGGCGGGGCCGGGCGGGGGTCAGTCGTCGGCGGCGCTTTCGGCGCCGGCGCGGGTGGAGAGGGGCACGAGGACGGCCGCGCCGTCGTAGGTGTGGAAGCGCACCGAGCCGTCGACCCGCGCGAAATGGCCTCCGCCCGGGTGCGTGCTCCAGAAGTGGTTCGTGGCGCACTCGTCGCGCAGGTCGCCCGGCTGGAAGGGATAGGGGCCGGGGCCGCAGTCGCCGTACATGTTGCTGTCGTGCGAGAGCGTGCCCACGGTGTGGTCGAGCTCCCCCGCGCCGTTGCCGACCCCCGCGTACCACCAGCCCCAGTCGAACTGCGGCGACGGCGGCCGCTCGCCGCACAAGAGCGTGCGGCTCGTGCCGTCGGTGACGTCGGCCAGACGGATCGCCGAGTTGCCGAAGAGGACGCCGTCGCGGAGGGCCGAATCGCTCCCCAGACAGCCCATGTAGCTCGTCAGGCCGGCGTTGACGCCCCAATTCGGCGCGAAGGGGGCGTCGAGGCAGCGGCCGTCGTCGGGGCAGGAGAACTCCGGCATCGGTTTCGTGAACCAGGGGTGCGCGACGACGTCGAAGGGATCGGGCGAGGCCCGGTACTCGGCGTCCACGGCCGCCGCCACGGCGCCGCGCTCGAGGTAGGGCAGCAGCGTCACCAGCCACCCGCGCCAGGGCTGCGGCGTGCCGGCCAGGAGCGTGCCCGCCGGCAGGGCACGCCGGGCGTCGACGAGCACCGTCGCCGCCAGCACCGTCTGGCGGAGGTTGTTGGCGCAGGCCACGCGCCGGGCGGCCCCCCGCGCCGCCTGCACCGCTGAGAGCAACAGCGCCAGGAGGACGCCGATGATCGCGATCGCGACGAGCAGCTCCACGAGGGTGTAGGCACGGCGACGGGTCACGGGCCCCTCCGGGGCGGCGGCGTCAGGTGAGGAGCTCGGTGATCACGCGGCCGGAGACGTCGGTGAGGCGGAAGTCGCGCCCCGCGTAGCGGAACGTGAGACGCTCGTGGTCGAAGCCGAGGAGATGGAGCATGGTGGCGTGCAGGTCGTGGACGCTCACCGGGTGCTCCACCGCCTTGAAGCCGAAGTCGTCGGTGGCGCCGTAGGCCTGGCCCCCCTTGATCCCGCCGCCGGCGAGCCACACCGAGAAGCCGTAGTGGTTGTGGTCGCGTCCCGCCTTGGCGGTGCCGTCGCCGCCGAGCTCCACCGTCGGCGTCCGCCCGAACTCCCCGCCGAAGAGCACCAGGGTGTCGTCGAGCATGCCGCGGTCGGCGAGGTCGGCCAGGAGCGCGGCGACGGGCTGGTCGATCTGCCCGGCGAGGGTGCGGTGGTTGGACTCGATCTGCTCGTGGTTGTCCCAGGGCTGGCCGGCGCCGTGCCACAGCTGCACGTAGCGCACGCCGCGCTCGAGGAGGCGGCGCGCGATGAGCGTCTGGCGGCCGTGGACGCTGTCGCCGTAGAGGGCGCGCGTGGCGGCCGTCTCGCGCGTGACGTCGAAGGCGTCGGCGGCCTCGGCCTGCATGCGGAAGGCCATCTCGAAGGAGTGGATCCGGGCGTCGAGGCGCGGATCGGCCCGCCCCTCGCGGTGGGCCGCGTTGGCGCGCAGGAGCCAATCGAGCTGGCGGCGCTGCACCTCGGGGCTGGCGTGGGGGCTCGTGATGTTCTCGATGAGCCGGGCGATCTCCGTGTGCTGGGAGTCGATCGCCGTCCCCTGGAGCGAGCCGGGGAGGAATCCCGATTGCCAATTGTCGGGCCCCTTCACCGGATGGCCGCCGGGGCACATGGCGACGAAGCCGGGGAG
>CAISKG010000073.1 GCA_903885855.1 uncultured Planctomycetaceae bacterium | reverse complement strand
CTGTGGGTGATCCTCGTCCGCCCCTGGACGTGGCTCATGCTCGGCTGCGGGCTCTTCTATCTGCTCCTCTTCGCCCTGGCCATGAGTCGCGGCGAGCCCTGGCGGAACGAGCACCTGGCTCGGGTGGGGATCGCGCGCGGCGCCGACGCCGCCGGAGTGACCGACCTCCGCGAGGGCGGGTCGCTCGCCCCGCGCTCCGAGGGGCTCGCCGCGCTCGAGCGCGCGGGGATCGGGGGAGCGACGCTCGAGGCCGACCTCGAAGCCCTGGCCGCCGACGCGCCGCGCCTCGAGACGCTGGCGATCGAGCTCGGCGACGGTGGCACGGTCAGCGAGTCGATGCTCGCGAGCCTCGAGCGCATGCGAGCCCTGCGCACGCTCCTGGTGTCGGCGGGCACCCGCGTGGCGGACGAGCCGGCGACGCTGGGGCTCGTGGACGAGGTGCGCCGCCGGCTGCCGGGGCCGCGTGTGCTGCCGGGCACCTTCCGGCCGATGCGCGTCATCGCGACCTTGATGGTCTCGGCCTGCGCGCTGTTGATCCCGCTGGTGTTCTGGTATCAGGCCGGCCTGCTGCTGGCGACGCCGACGGTGTGGATGCTGCCGCGGCGGCTCGGGGCCCACCTTCTCTGGCCGTGCATCGTGGCGCTGTCCTGCGCCGTCGTGACCGTGGCCGTGCTCGTCGGCCTCTCCGTCGATCCCCTCAAGGCCACGGCGCTCGCGCTTGTGGTCGCCGGCGCGAGCGCGTACGGCCCGGTGGCGGGCGACCTCCCCGGGTGGCACGCGCGCGTCACCGGCGCGCTGGCGCGGATCGAGACGGTCGCCGCCATGGTGTGCGGCGTCACGGCGCTGGCGATGATGCCGTCCGTCGATGGCTGGTTGGTGCGGCCCGCCGCGGCGGCCGATGGCGTCGTCTTGGTGGCCGTGGTGGCGGCGACGGCCTGGAAAGTCGCGCGGCTCGCGCGACTGCCGCGGATCCTCGCCGAACGCGGGCAAGCGGCTCCCCAGGGCCTGGCTTTCGACGTCGCCGCCGCCGCGGATCAGCCCGGCGATCGCCCCGCCCGGTGGTGGCAGGCCGGCCTCCCCGACCTGGGCGACGCCTCGGTCGACCGGCATCTCGCCCGGCCGTTGCCCGGGCACCTCGCCGGACAGGCCGCGTTCGGCGAGCGGCTCCGTCGAGCGCAGCCATGGTGGCAGGTGCCCCTGGCGGTGGCGACGGTGTTCGTCGCCATGTCGCTCCTCACGATCGCCGTCGCCGCGATCGCGCGGCAGCGCGATCCCGGCTCGGCCGCGACGATCCGCACGCTCGCGCCGTCGATGTTCTCCGCCTTCGCGAGCGCGGCGTCGATCGCCGGGCTCGCGCTCGTGGTCGCCCGGTGGGGGCAGCGTCGCGGCGGCGTGGCCCGGGAATCCCTGCGCCCCGTGTCGCGGCCGGACTTCTGGCTCGGCCTCCGCCGGGCGATCGCCCGCGACCTCGTCCTCCCGGCGCTCCTGGGCGCGGCGGGGCTGGCGACGGCCGCCCTGATCGGCCGCGGGGCCGGTCTCGCATGGCTCGTGGCGGGCATGTCGATCGCCGGCGTCGTCTGCCTGGCCCACGCGGTGACGCTGCTCCTGGTCGTCACGCGCCATCCGCTCATGGTGGGCACGATCGCGATCCTGGCCATCGCCCTGGCCGTGGGGGCCACGATCGTCGCCGAAGTCTGCACCCTCGAGGAGCGGCTGCAGTCGTCGGCGTCGGCAGGGCTCGCCATCGGCGGCGCGATCCTCGCCGCCGGAGTGGCGGCGCGCCTGGGTGTCCTGCGCGGCCTGGCCGTGCGGGAACTCGCGTAGGCCGGGGGCGGACGGCGCTCGGATTCACCCCCGCGGTGGGCCCACGGTAGACTTCCGGCGTCTCGCGGGTACCGGCCGGCACACGGAGGATCGACCATGAACGGCGCGTCGTGGATCATCGGCTGGGTCGTCGGGGTGGTGCTGAGCTGGTTCGGGCTCGGCCGGCGCGACGCGGCGCCCCCGAGGGCGGTGCCCATCGAGGCGCAGGCCGTCGACGACGCGTTCACGGAGGAGCTCAAGCGCGAGCGGGCCTCGCTCGACGAGCACCGCCAGTCGGCCCCCTACCGCCAGACCCGCACGATCCGGGTCGATCCCGCCGCCGGAAAGATCCTCGGCTTCGCGCCGCTCGCCGACGGCCGGCTCGCCGTCCTCTCCGGCCGCGCCGACGCCTACGGCGCCGCCGACGGCACGACCGACCCCGACGGCGTCCGCGACCGGCTCGTCTGGATGAGCGCCGACGGCGCCGAGGAGAAGGCCGTGCCGCTCGACTTCACGCCGCGCGGCGTGGCCGTCGCGGCCGACGGCTCGCTGTGGGTCGTGGGCGGCTCCATGGTGGCGCACTTCGCCGCCGACGGCGCGCGGCTCGAGCAAGTGGAGGCGCCGCACTTCGACCTCTCGCCCGAGGGGCGGGAGGAGTTCGCCGACGAGGCCCGCGCGGCCCACGCGGCCGAGCTCGAGTCGACGGCCAAGTCGATCGAACGCCAGCTGGAGATGGTGGAGGAGCTCGACGGCAAGAAGGAGGGGGATCCCGGCTTCCAGCCGGCCGAGATCGTCGCGCTCTACCGCACCTCGAGCGCCGCGATGCAGGCGCGGCTCGAATCGCGCCGCGCCATGAGCGAGGCGCAGGTGGTCGACGAGGCGATCGAGCGCGTGAAGCAGATCCACCGCGTCGCGGTCACCCCCGAGGCCCTCTTCCTGGTGACGAACATGGAGAGCGGCTACGGCTTCTCGGTGTGGCGCTGCTCGCTCGATCTCGGGGAGCGGGAGCGGATCGTGAGCGACCTGGCCGGCTGCTGCGGCCAGATGGACGTGCAGGCCGTGGCCGGCCGGCTCGTGATCGCGGAGAACTCGCGGCACCGCGTGCGCCTGGTGGGCTTCGACGGCGAGGCGGAGGCCCAGTTCGGGGAGACCTCCCGCGCCGACGTCACCAAGGGATTCGGCGGCTGCTGCAATCCGATGAACACCTGCGCCGCCGCCGACGGCTCGCTGCTCACCTCGGAGAGCAACGGCCTGGTGAAGCGCTACGGCGTCGACGGGACCTTCCTCGGCGTGGTCGGGGTGGCCGACGTCCAGAGCGGCTGCAAGAACTCGTCGATCGGGATGTCGGCCGACGGTGCCACGCTCTACTACCTCGACGTCCACGAGGGTTGCGTCGTGGTCCTCGATCGGGCCGAGTGAGTGGAGCCGGCGCGGCCGCGGTGCCTCCGCGGGCGACGGGCGGGCAGCGAGGCACTTGGGAGGGCATCGCCATGACCGGATCCGTGGGGCGCCTCGCCGCCGGCCTCGTGCTGGCGCTCGTGACGGCGGGGATGGCGGCGGCCGACGGGCCGGGCTTGACGCTCGTGGTGATGGATCCGCTGGCCGCGCCCCTCTCCTGCCCCTGCGTGAAGGGGTACGCGCAGCGCGACTACGCCGCCCTCGGTGCCCACCTCTCCAAGGCCGTCGGCCGGGACGTGCAGGTGCTGTTCAACGAGTCGCTCGTCGGCGCGGCCGGCGTGGCGGGCGCCGGCCAGGCGGCGCGCGTGGACCTCGTCATCGGGAAGCGCTCGGTGGTGGAGGCCGACGCGGTGCGCGCCGGGCGCACGCTCCTGCCGGTGGCGGCCCTCACCGATCTCGACGGCGCCACCACGCAGCGGGGGCTCGTCGTCGTGCGCGGCGACGATCCGGCGGCGAGCCTCGGCGACCTGGCGCGGCACCGGATCCTCCTGGGGCCCGACGACTGCGCCGAGAAGCACGCCGCCGCCCGCACGCTCTTCGCCTCGGCGGGGATCGCGGTGCCGGCCGACGGCCCGGTGGCCGAGGCCTGCAGCGACGGCGCCGAGGCGGTGATCGAGGCGGGCGCCGGGGAGCCCTCGGCCACCGTGATCTCGAGCTACGCCCGGCCGCTCCTCGAGGGCTGCGGCACGATCAAGCGCGGCGACTTGAAGGTGGTGGCCGAGACGGGCGACGTGCCCTTCATCGTGGCCTTCGTCGACGGCGGCCTCGACGCGGATCTCCGCGGGCGGCTCGTCGCGGCGCTCCTGGCGGTGCGCCACGATCCCGTGCTCCGCGCCGCGATCGAGTCGAAACGCGGCTTCGAGCCGCTCGAGGAGGCGGCCGCGGCGCCCGCCGCGACCGACGGCGGCGCCGCCTCGCGCGGGCCCAATCCCGACTGGCCCGGCTGGCGCGGGGGCGGTCGCGACGGCCGGGTCGCCTGGCTCCCCGACGGTCTCCCCTCAAAGAAGCTCGTGCGCTGGAAGCAGGTGCTCTTCAACGAGGGGCTCGGCGGCGTGGCGGTGGCGGGCGACCGGGTGATCGTCGGCGACCGCGACGCGGCCGATACGTCGGACGTGTTCCACGGCCTCGACCGCGACACGGGGCGGCGCCTGTGGACGCTCGAGTATCCCGCCGAGGGGCGCCTCGACTACGGCAATTCGCCCCGTGCGACGCCGCTGATCCACGACGGCCGCGCCTATCTCCTCGGCGCCTTCGGCCATCTGCACTGCGTGGACGCCGCCGACGGCCGGATCCTCTGGCGGCGCCATCTCCGCGACGACTTCCACGCCACCGACAAGCTGGTGTGGGGGGCCTGCTCGTCGCCGCTGGTGGTGGACGGGGCGCTGGTGGTGAATCCGGGCGCGCCGGAGGCGTCGCTGGTGGGGCTCGACCCCCTCACCGGCGCCGAGCGCTGGCGCACCGCCGGCGCGCCGGCGGCCTTCGCGTCGCTGGTGGTCTGCGAGTTCGGCGGCCGGCGGATGCTCGTGGGCTTCGACCGCGACGCCTGCGGCGGCTGGGATCCCGCCACCGGGGCCCGGCTGTGGTCGCTCGCGCCGCGCGTCGCCGGCGACTTCCACGTCCCCACCCCCGTGCCCTCCGGGGGGGGCGTGATCCTCGTGGGGGAGAACAACGGCTGCCGGCTCGTGAAGGGGAACGCCGCCGGGGATGCGGAAGTGGTGGCGGCCTACGCCGCGCTCGTCCCCGACATGCACACGCCGGTCACCACCGCGGGGAGGCTGTTCGCCATCCACCACGGCAAGGCCTTCTGCCTCGACGGCGCCGATCTGACGCCCGTCTGGACCCACCCCGAGCGGTCGCTCAAGGGGCACGCGTCGCTCGTGGCCTCCGGGGATCGCGTCCTCGCCCTCACCGGCGGCGGCGAGCTGGTGCTCCTCGACGCCCGCGCCGACGGCTTCACCCCGCTGGCCCGGCAGCGGCTCTTCGAACGCGAGGTGTCGCTCTTCGCCCACCCGGCCCTCGCCGGCGACTGCATCTACGTGCGCGGGCCGCGCACGCTCCTGTGCGTGGCGCTCGCGGGTGACGGGAGCCCGGCGGCCGACTGACGCCGCACATCTTGCCCCGTTTCGCCTCCTTGAAGCGGGCTTCCCCTGCCACCGTTCCCACCGGCAGGGTTTTCTCAATTGCCATCCGCGGCACATCCGATACCACCGGCGGATGGTGTTGGAGCAGGGGGGCCCGCGGCGCGTTGCCGCGAACCCGCCCCAGCCGTCCCGCGGGGACCTTGCACATGAAACGCGTTTGCTACCTGGCGCTGCTGGCGGCGATGGTCGTGCCATCGAGCGGCTGCTCGCTGATCGACCGCCTCTTCCTGGCCAACTGCGACGGTCCCTACGTCCACCAGGCCGACCACATCAACGGCCACGTCCACGACGGCGCCATGTACGACGGCGACGCCGTCTACGAGGGCTCCGCCGGCGACGGCGCGGTGTACGAGGGGGATGCCTCGGGGGCCATGTACGACCAGGGTGCCTGCCGCGACGGCCGCTGCCAGGGTGGCGGCCACTGCCGCAACGGCCTGTGCCACGGCGTGCGCTGCCAGGAGGGGGTCTGCCCCGGCGGCGTCTGCCAGACGCGCTGCCAATCGGGCCACTGCGGCAAGTGCCACCACTGCAACCACTGCCGCCACCTCGGCCGCTACGGCGGTCTCGCCCGCCATCACCTCTCCCAGGCCGAGCAGGACGCGCTGGCCGGCTCCGACTACGGCGCCACCGGTCCGGCGGGCCCGCCGGGCGCCACCGTCGCCTATCCGTACTACACGACCCGCGGCCCGCGCGACTTCCTCTCCCGGTGCCCTCCGTCGGTCGGGCCGTGAGTCCGGGCCTGGTGATCCCCGGCTGATCCCGGGAACGCCGCCGCCGACGTCGACCCTCCACACGCCCGCGGCGACGCGGGCGTTTTTTCTGCGCTGGGCGCGGCAGCGCCGCCGCTTCCGGGCTCCCCGGTCCGCCGGTACCATGCTCGCGACGGCCACCGGGCGACGCCCACCAGGAGATCCGCGATGAACGACCATGATCGGGGCACCAGCCGCAGCGCGCCTGCGGCGGGCATGTCGGCGGGCGGGAAGCTCACCCGGGCGGGGTGGCTGGTGTGCGTGATCGCCGCGATCGGCTTCGCGTTCGACATCTACGAGCTCCTCATGCTCCCCCTGATCATCAAGCCGGCGCTGGCGGCGCTCGGCGGCTCGACCGACGGGGTGCCGAACCTCGTTCCCGGATCGCCGCAGTACAACGATTGGGCCCGGACGCTGTTCTTCGTGCCGGCCATCGCCGGCGGGATCTTCGGCCTCCTCGGCGGCTACCTCACCGATCTCCTCGGACGGCGTCGGGTGCTCACCTTCAGCATCCTGCTCTACGCCTTCTCCGCCCTCGCCGCCGGCTTCGCCACGAACCTCTGGATGCTCCTCCTCTGCCGCTGCCTGGTGTTCATCGGGGTGTGCGTGGAATTCGTCGCCGCGGTGGCGTGGCTGGCGGAGCTGTTCCCCGATCCGGTGCAGCGCGAGAAGGCGCTGGGCTGGACGCAGGCCTTCTCGTCGATCGGTGGCCTGCTCGTGTCGCTGGCGAACCTCGCCGCCGCGCAGTACGCCGCGATGCTCCCCGCGATCCAGGGGGGGCACGAGGCCTGGCGCTACACGCTCATCTCGGGGGTGATCCCCGCGCTGCCGCTGATCCTCATCCGCCCCTTCCTCCCCGAGAGCCCGGTGTGGGCCCAGAAGAAGGCGGCCGGCACGCTCGAGCGGCCGAGCATCGCGGCCCTCTTCTCGCCGCAGCTCATCCGCACGACGATGATGACCACGCTCGTCTTCGCCGCCAGCTACGGGATCGCGTTCGGCGCCATCCAGCAGCTGCCGCAGATCCTCGGCGGCCCCAAGGGGCATGCCGCCATCGTGGCGGAGTCGAAGGCGGCCCAGGCCGAGGCCGTCGCCAAGGCCAAGGAGGCCGGCCGCGAGCTCCCCGAGGCCCGGCTCCGTGCGATCGGGGGCAACGCCTCCGACGAGGCGGTGGCGAAGGTGACGATCTTCCAGGAGGTGGGCGGTCTCGTGGGCCGCGTCATCCTCGCCTTCGCGGCGCTGCGGATCGTGAGCCGACGGGCCCTGCTGCGGCTCTTCCAGATCCCCGCGCTCGTCGTGGTGCCGACGCTCTTCTGGTGGATCTCCACGCAGCTGGGCAACGCCGGATCGCTGTCGGCCATCAAGGCGGGGATCTTCGTGGCCGGCCTGCTCACGGTGGCGCAGTTCAGCTTCTGGGGCAACTACATCCCGCTCGTCTTCCCGACCCACCTGCGCGGCACCGGCGAGAGCTTCGCCGCCAACATCGGCGGCCGGATCCTGGGCACCGCCGCGGCCTGGCTGACGCTCACCTTCTCCGCCGCCACGCCCCCCGATCCGGTGAAGATCGCGCTGGTGGGGGCCGCCGTCGCCGGCGCCTACGCGCTGATGGGCAAGATCCTCACGCGATGGCTCCCGGAGCCGGATGCGTCGGTGGAGCACTGATTGAGGCCGGGGTCCCGGCCCCGGCGGGGGCATGAGGCCGGGGGCTGATTGAGGCCGGGGTTCCGACCCCGGCGGGGGCGTGAGGCCGGGGGCTGATTGAGGCCGGGGTTCCGACCCCGGCGTGGGCCCCGGCGGGGGCATGAGGCCGGGGGGCTGACTGAGGCCGGGGTCCCAGCCCCGGCGGGGGGCATGAGGCCGGGGTTCCGACCCCGGCGGGTTCACACCGTGCGCGGGGCGCGCGGGGCGTCGTCGGGGACGGTGCGGCAGGTGAGGATCACGTAGATCCCCACCGCCACCGCCGCCAGGGCCACGTACTTGAGCCACCAGGGAAGGCTGCTGTAGAGCAGGCTCGCCCCCACCACCACCACCACCGTGACCAGCGCCCGGTACTTCACCGTCCGCCGCACGCCCCGGTAGTGCTGCCAGTCGTCGAGCGTGGGGCCGAACCAGGCCGAACGGTGGAGCCAGGCGTGGATCCGCGGCGAGCCGCGGTAGAAGCAGAAGCTGGCCAGGAGCAGGAACGGCGTCGAGGGGAGGAGGGGGAGCACCGCCCCCACGATCGCCAGCGACATGGCGATCCAACCCCCGGAGACCCAGAGAAAACTGCGGATCGGGTCGGTGGTGGGGCGGAGGTCCATGCGCGCAGTCCGATGGCCGCGGAGTCTCCGACATTCTACCCGACCCGGCTTTCCCGTATGATCGCCGGTCCACGTCCCCCTCCCGCCCCGCCGCCCCACCCATCCCCGGAGAATCCTCCATGCCGCTGGTTCCCATGCGCATCCTCCTCGACCACGCCGCGGAGCACGGCTACGGCCTGGCCGCGTTCAACGTCAACAACATGGAGCAGATCCAGGCGATCATGGAAGCGGCGCGGGAGACCGACAGCCCCGTCATCGTCCAGGCGTCGCGCGGCGCGCGGAGCTACAGCCAGGATGCCTACCTCCGCCATCTCATGCTCGCGGCGGCCGAGCTCTATCCCACGATCCCGGTCGCCATGCACCAGGATCACGGCAACTCGCCGGCCACCTGCCAGAGCGCCATCGACCACGGCTTCACCAGCGTGATGATGGACGGCTCGCTCAAGGAGGACGGCAAGTCGCCCGCCGACTTCGACTACAACGTGGGCGTCACCCGCGCCGTGGTGGAGCTCGCCCACCGCCAGGGGGTGTCGGTGGAGGGTGAGCTGGGCTGCCTCGGGTCGCTCGAGAGCGGCCACGGCGAGGCCGAGGACGGCCACGGCGCCGAGGGCCAGCTCTCCCACGACCAGCTCCTCACCGATCCCGACGAGGCCGCCCGCTTCGTGGCGGCCACGGGCGTCGACGCCCTCGCGGTGGCCATCGGCACCAGCCACGGCGCCTACAAGTTCACGCGCCAGCCCGACGGCGACGTCCTGGCGATGAAGCGGATCGAGGAGATCCATCGCAAGCTCCCCAACTGCCACCTCGTCATGCACGGCTCCTCGAGCGTGCCGCAGGAGCTCCAGGACATCATCAACCGCCACGGCGGGCGGATGCCGCAGACGTGGGGCGTGCCGGTGGAGGAGATCCAGAAGGGGATTCGCCACGGCGTGCGCAAGATCAACGTCGACACCGACTGCCGGATGGCGATCACCGGCGCGATCCGCAAGGTGCTCTCCGAGACGCCGGAGAAGTTCGACCCGCGCGACTACCTCAAGCCGGCCCGCGACGCCATGAAGCGGGTCTGCGCCGAGCGGATGGTGCAGTTCGGCCAGGCCGGCAACGCCGGCAAGGTGCCGATCGTGTCGCTGGCGGAGATGGCGAAGCGCTACGCCCGGGCGTGATCGCAGGCCGGGCAATCTGGGCGGGAGCGCGGGGCGGGGCGGGCCACGGCGACGGGGCGGAGCATCCCTGCGCGCCGTTGCGGCCCCACCCTCCGCCCCCTATCCTCCCGCCCCCCGCGCCCCGCCCGCCCGTCGCGGAGCGGTCCGCGCGGCTCCGCGCGCAGGATTCCGCCATGTCGATCCGCGACTCGCTGCGATTGTTCGAGGTCCACCCCGCGCCGCGCCGGGCGGACGGCCCGACCGCCGTTCCCGCGGCCCCCACCGGCGCCCCCGACGACCCGATCCTCGGGCACGCCCGCGAGGTGCTCCGCGCCGAGGCCGCCGCCGTGCACGACGCGGCCGCCTGCCTCGACGGGGCGTTCGCACGCGCCGTGCGCCTCCTCGAGGCGTGCACGGGCAACGTCGTGGTGTGCGGGATCGGCAAGGCGGGGATCGTGGCGCGCAAGATCTCCGCCACGCTCGCCTCCACCGGCACGCCGAGCCACTTCCTCCATCCCACCGAGGCGATGCACGGCGACATCGGCGTGCTCCGCGGCGACGATCTCCTCCTCGCGCTGTCGCAATCGGGCGAGACGGAGGAGATCACGCGTCTGGTGCCCCACGTGCGCGCCCGCGGCGTGCCGATCGTGGCCCTCACCGGGCGCGCCGACAGCACCCTCGCCCGCGCCGCCGACGTGGCCGTGCTCTCGGGGAGGATGCGCGAGGCCTGCCCGCTGGGCCTGGCCCCCAGCACCAGCACCACCGTGCTGCTGGCGCTCGGCGACGCGCTGGCGCTGGTCACGAGCGCCCGGCGCAGCTTCACCCCCGACGACTTCCACGCCCGCCATCCCGGCGGGAGCCTCGGCCGGCAGCTGATGCGCGTCGAGGACACGATGCGCACGCTCGACCGCTGCCGCACCGCCTCGGTCGCCGACACCGTCCGGCAGGTGTTCGCCCGGCCGCTGCCGGCCCGCCGCACCGGGGCGGTGATGATCCTCGACGGCGATGGCACCCTGGCCGGGATCTTCACCGACAGCGACCTGGCCCGCCTCTTCGAGCGCCGCACCGACGCCGCCATCGACGGCCCGATCGGGGCGGTGATGACCCGGCACCCGACCACGATCCCCGCCGGGACGCTGCTCCGCGACGCGGTGGCGCTGCTCGAGTCGCGGCGCGTGAGCGAGCTGCCGGTCGTCGACGCCGCCGGCCGCCCCACCGGCCTCCTCGACATCGTCGATCTCGTCGGGCTCGTGCCGCCGGAGCTCGTCGACCTCCCCGCCCCGCGTGCCGCCTGATCCGCCCGCCCCGGCCCCGCCCATGAACAGCCCCCCTCCCGCCGATCTCGCAGCGCGCCTGGCGCGCGTCCGCCTCCTCCTCCTCGACGTCGACGGGGTGCTCACCGACGGCGGCATCACCTACGCCTCCGACGGCGCGGAGTCGAAAACCTTCCACGTGCGCGACGGCGTGGGCCTGCGCCTGTGGCGCGAGGCGGGCAACACGGCGGCCATCATCACCGGCCGGTCGAGCGCCGCGGTGGAGCGCCGCGCCGCCGAGCTGGGGATCGGCGTCGTCCGGCAGGGCGCCGGGGAGAAGGGAGCGGTGGCCGAGGAGGTGCTCCGCACCTGCGGCGTCGGCTGGGACGAGACCGCGGCGATCGGCGACGACATCCCCGATATCCCCCTGGTGGCCCGGGCCCTGGTGGGATTCGCGGTGGCCGACGCCTGCGCGGAGCTGCGCGAGGTGGCGGCGATCGTCACCGCCGCCCCCGGCGGGCGCGGCGCCGTGCGCGAGGCGGTGGAGCGGCTGCTGCGGGCCCGGGGCGGCTGGGAGCCGGCGGTGGGGAAGTATCGCGGCGGGATCGCCTGACGGAGGACCGCGGCGAATGGAGAATCGGCTCGGCCGCACGGTGCGGGTGTTCCTCGTCGTCCTGGCGGCGGCGGGGCTGTACCGGCTCGTGGCCGTGCCGCTGGTCGAGCGGCGCCCGCGCGGCGCGGCCATGGGCAGGGAGCTCTCCCCCGAGGCGGCCGCGGCGGTCAAGGCCCGCGCCGCCCGCCGCAACGCCCCGCTGGCGGCGCTCTTTCCCCCGGACGCCTGGGAGCTCAAGGATCCCATCGTGCTCGAGAGCCGGCAGATGCGGCTCCTCTTCGAGAACTACCACAAGATGTCGGAGTCGCCCGACGAGCGCCGCGTGCAGCTCGTCCCCTGCACGCTCGTCATGCTCCCGGAGGCGCCGGCGGAGGGGGAGGCGCCCGTCGGCCGCACGCTCGTCATGCTCGCGCCGCAGGGCGCCGTGCTCGAGTTCGACGAGCCCTTCGATCTCGGCCAGCAGGAGCTGCCCAAGCGGCTGGTGGGGGGGAGCCTGCGCGGCCAGGTGACGATCCGCGGCACCCCCAGCGCGCCCGGGGCCGCCGACGACTTCGAGATCGTGACCCGCGACGTGGAGCTCGAGGAGATGGAGGTGCGCACGCCCGAGGCGGTGCAGTTCCGCTACGGCCGTTCCTCGGGCAGCGGTCGCGCGATGGTGGCCCGCCTCCTGCCCGGCCCGTCGGCCAGCGACAAGGCCCCCAACATCGGCGGCGTCGACACCATCCGCCTCGACCGCGACGTGCGCCTGCGGATCGACGGCGTCGGCGGGGGGATCGTGCCCGGTGGCGCCGCGGCCGCCCCCGGCGCGGAGGTGCCGCCGGTGCACGTCAGCTGCCGCGGCAACCTGTGCCTCAACGTGGCCGCGAACATGATCACGCTCGAGGACCACGTCGACGTGGTGCGCACGCTCCCCGGGGGGGGCACCGACCAGATCGCCTGCGACCTCCTCGCCGTGCTGCTGCGCCGCGACGAGAAGGCCGGCGCCGCCACCGGCGGACTGGAGCCGGTGGAGATCCAGGCCAAGGGGCGGCCGGTCGTCGCCCGCAGCGCCTCGGCCGGCATCGAGGCCCGGGCCCAGCGCCTCGGCTACGAGATCGCCACGCGGCGCGTGGTGCTCGACGGCGACGAGCCGGTGTCGCTCCTCCACCGCGGCAGCGAGATGGAGGCCCGGTCGATCGACGCCGCGCCCGGCGCCGACGGCAGCCCCGGGACGGTCATGGCCACCGGCCCGGGCTGGCTGAAGTCGGCGACGCCAGGCGTGCCCCCGGCGATGGCACGCTGGCAGAAGTGGCTCCGCATCCGCCCGGACGGCGCCGAGCACGTGGCGTCGCTCGTGGGCGAGGCCGACGTGCAGGTGGAGGGGAGCGGCCGGCTCAAGGCCGGCGAGATGCACCTCTGGTTCACGGCAAAGCGCGCCGGGCAGGCGGCCCCTGCCGCCGCCGCCGCCGCCAGCTTCACCCCCTCCCTGGGCG
>CAISKG010000072.1 GCA_903885855.1 uncultured Planctomycetaceae bacterium | reverse complement strand
GCGGGGGGCCGCGCCTCGGGCACGCCCGTGCTCATGTGCGACGACGAGCTGCGGAGGACGTTCGTCTCCCGCCGCCGCGTCGTGAAGGCGGAGGAGACGCCCTTCGAACGCCAGGCGGAGCGGATCGAGATCCCGCAGCGCGTGCCCGAGAACGGCCGTCGCGTGGCCTCGATGGGCGCCGTCACCGACGCCTCCCCCTTCGACGAGCACGGCCGCCGCACCATCGCCCTGGCCACGGGCTCCGGCCGGCTCGACGTCGTCCAGGGGATCACGCTCGTCACGCCGCGCTGGACCCGCGTCGAGGGCGTCGTCACGGAGAATCCCCTCATCCTCGACATGCGCCTGGCGACGGCGTCGATCCCACGCGACCAGCTGCGCCTCGTCCTCGACCGGCTCACCGACCCGAAGAGCTCCGAGGAGCGACTGCGGATCGTGCGCCTGCTCCTCCAGGCGGAGCGCTACGAGGAGGCCCGCGCCGAGCTCGACGCGGTGATCGCCGACTTCCCGGCCCTCGCGCACCTCGCCGAGGAGCGCCGCGGGCTGGGGGAATTGTCGGCCACCCGTCTCCTCGACGAGGTGCGGCTGCGCGGCCGCGCCGGGCAGGACACGCTCGCCATGGAGATTCTCGACCGCTTCCCGGTCGAGGAGGCCTCGGCGGAGACGACGGAGGCGGTGCGCGAGGCCCGCGACGCCTACCGCGAACGGCGCGAGCGCGCCGGCCGACTCGTGACCCGGCTCCAGCAGCTCGCCGACGGGCTGCAGGACGAGCAGACCCGCGCCGCCGTCGAGCCCCTCCTCGACGAGATCGCCGCGGAGCTGACCTTCGGCACCCTGGAGCGCCTCTCCACCTTCGAACGGCTCGGCACCGACGCCGACACGCCGGCCGACCGCGGGGTCGCGCTGGCGGTGTCGGGATGGCTCGGCGGCGCCGCATCCGCCACGCCGAATCTGAAGCTCGCCCTCTCCGCGGTGCGGGTCCGCGACGTGCTGCGCGACTACCTGCACAGCGACGACCCGGCGGAGCGCGGCGTGCTGCGCGAGCGCCTGGCCGACGAGGAGGCCGCCGACCCGGCCACCGTGGCGGCATTGGCGGCGCAGCTGCGGCCGCCGGTGGCCCCCCCGGAACCCACGGCGCCGGGGTTGCACGAGTTCGAGTTCACCGACGCCGTGGGGCGGACCGTGCCGGTGCTCGTGCAGCTCCCGCCGGAATACGATCCGCTGCGCCGCTATCCCGCCGTGGTCACCCTCCACGCGGGCTTCACCACGCCGGCGGACCAGGTGACCTGGTGGGCCGGCCAGCCGGGGCCCGACGGACGCCGGATCGGCCAGGCGGGGCGTCACGGATACATCGTCGTGGCCCCGCGCTGGGCCGAGCCGGGCCAGGCGTCCTACGGCTACTCCCAGGAGGAGCATGCGGCGGTCCTGGGGGCCGTGCGCGAGGCGCAGCGCCGCTTCGCCATCGACACCGACCGGGTGTTCCTCTCGGGCCATTCGCTCGGCGGCGACGCCGCCTGGGACATCGGTCTGGCCCATCCCGACGTGTGGGCGGGGCTCGTGGCGATCGCGCCGACGGCGGGCCGCTACGTCAACCACTACTGGCACAACGCCCGTACGCTGCCGATCTATCTCGTCGGCGGCGAGCTCGACAACGGCACCTTCTCGCGCAACGGCGTCGACCTCGACCGTTATCTCTCGCACGGCTTCGACACCACCTACGTCGAATACCGTGGCCGGGGCCACGAGCCGTTCGGCGAGGAGCAGGTGCGGATCTTCGACTGGATGGGCCGGAAGACGCGCGACTTCTTCCCCGCCGAGATCGACGTGGTCTCCATGCGTCCCTTCGACGGATTCTTCTGGTGGGTGGAGATGGCCGGCGCCCCGCCCAAGACGGTCGTGCCGCCGGACGAGTGGCCGCCGGAGAAGGGCACGCGGGCCCTGCAGATCGAGTGCCGCAAGACCGCCACCAACGGCCTCAACGTGCGCTGCGGCGCCGACGAGGTGCGCGTCTGGCTCGCGCCCGACCTCGTCGACATGGAGCGGCCGGTGCCGGTGAGCATCGACGGCCGCAAGGTGTCGCGCGACGAGGTGGCCCCCGATCTCGGCGTGCTGCTCGAGGACCTGCGCACACGCGGCGACCGCCAGCACCCCTTCTGGGCGGTGCTCGAGTCACGCCGCGGCAAGGCCGCCGCGGCGGCCGGGAAGTAGGCTCCGGGCGCCCCTCGGGCCTCTCGCAGGCTGTGGACACAGTGACCCGCCGCTGGATGCGGCGGCAAACACCCCTGAAAAACCTCGGCTTTTTCGCTGTCCTGAGTGGAAAAAGGTCATGGATGACTTTTTCCACGGGCAGCTAGCAGGCTGTGGACAAAGTGATCCGCCGCCGGATGCGGCGGCAGGCACCCGTGAAAAACCTCGGCTTTTTCAGGGTGCCCACACGTGGAAAAAGGTCATGGATGACTTTTTCCACG
>CAISKG010000071.1 GCA_903885855.1 uncultured Planctomycetaceae bacterium | reverse complement strand
GGGGCCCCGGGGCGGGGACGCCGACGGCGGGGGACGGGGCAAGGAACGCCGGATCCTCTCAAGATGCCGGTCGTGACGATCCGATGGACAGTGCCGGGTCTGCGGGGGGGGACAGTCGCCGCCGGCATCCGGCACCGACGCCGCGCTGCACCGGGACGCGCTCCGGACGGATTCGTCCGCCGCGGGCCGCCCCGGTGCGGCGCGTCCCCCGCCGACGGCCGTCCTTCCTCCACCCACGGGGTGCCGCATGCCAGCCGCGACGATCGCGACCGTCCTCGAGCGACGCTGCCAGGGGCTGCTGGTCGCGCTGGCCCTCCTCGGCACGGGCTGCACCATGTGCCCGGACCCGTTCGACTATTCCGGGCCGGTTCCCGACGGCTCGGTGCCGCAGAACGACTTCGCGGCCCGCGCCAACGGCATCCTTCCGGTGCGCTCCACCCCGCTGCCCTGGCCTCCGGTCGTCGACGCCCGTCCGGGGCGCCCGACGCCGGCTGACGACGTCGATGCCACCGTGATCGTGGCCGCGGGCGAGGCGCCCGCCGTGGCCGAGGCCGCGCCCGGTGCGGCCGTGGAAGATGCGGCGGCCGTGGAAGATGTGGCGGCCGACGGGCTCCTCGCGGAGACCCGGGCGACCGTCACGCCGGCGGAGCCGCCGACGCTGCCGGCCGTGCCGCGCCGCGGCCCTGCGCCGGACCGCCGCCGGGCCCGCAGCGACGACGGCATCTCCGAGAAGCCCTCCTGGCGCGAGGCCGCGCGGTCGCTGTTCTCGCTCTGACCCGCCTTCAGGCGCCCGCCCGGCCGAGATCCGGGTGGGGGTGCCAGCCGTCCGGCACGACCGCGTCCTTGGGGACGATCGCCACGCCGTCGCGCACGGTGAAGGTGGTGCTGTCGGCGATCGCGTCCCAGCCGTGATCGTTGACGATCCTCGTGCGCCGGCCGATGCGGGCGTTCTTGTCGACGATCGCCCGTTCGATGACGGTGCCGTCGCCGATCCCGATCGGCGGCAGGCCCCGCGCCGCGTTGGCGGCGATGTCCTCGGCGGTCTCGTAGAAGTCGTTGCCGAGGATCACCGAGTCGCGGATCACCACGTCGCGGCCGATACGGCAGCGCAGGCCGATGACGCTGTTTTCGATCACCGCCCCCCGTTCGACGATGCAGCCGTCGGAGACGAGGCTGGCGACGATCCCGGCCCCGTCGAGGCGCGAGGGGGGGAGGAAGCGCCCGCGGGAGTAGATCGGCGCCTCGGCGCTGGCCAGCTCGAACGGCGGCGCGGCCCCGGCGAGGTCGAGGTTGCACTGGTAGTAGGAGCGGATGGTGCCGATGTCCTCCCAGTAGCCGTCGAAGGGATGGAGGCAGACGCGGCGCGTGCGGATCGCGGCCGGGAACACCTCGCGGCCGAAGTCCCGGTAGTCGGTCTTGGTGAGGAGATCGACGAGGCAGTCGCGGTCGAAGAGGTAGATGCCCATGCTGGCCATGAGCGAGCGGCCGGCCGCCGGGATCCCCTGGCGCTCGATCCACGCCGGATCGGTGCGCACCATGTCGAGTTCGGCGGCGGTCTGCGGCTTCTCGAGGAAGCCCTCCACGCGGCCGTCGTCGGCGAGCCGCATGATGCCCAGCCCCGAGGCGGCCTCCTCGCGCACCGGAATCCCCGCGATCGTCACGTCGGCCTTGCTCGCCTGGTGGGTGGCGAGCATGTCGGCGTAGTTCATCCGGTAGAGCTGATCGCCCGAGAGGATGAGGACGTGGCGGATGTCGGGCTGCTGGAGGTAGCGGATGTTCTGGCGGACGGCGTCGGCGGTGCCCTGGTACCAGCCGGAATTGTCGAGCGTCTGCTGGGCGGCGAGGATCTCCACGAACCCGCCGCTGAAGGGGTCGAAGGTGTACGTGCGGCGGATGTGGCGGTGGAGGCTGACGGAGTTGAACTGCGTGAGGACGTAGATCCTCTGGACGCCGCTGTTGATGCAGTTGGAGAGGGGGACGTCGATGATCCGGTACTTCCCCGCCAGCGGCACGGCGGGTTTGGAGCGGTCGCGGGTGAGGGGATAGAGCCGCGTTCCCCGACCGCCGCCGAGGACCAGTGCCAAGACCCGCTGGACGCTCATGCTCGCCTTCGCCCCGATGGTTGCCGTTCGCACGCCGCCCGGCCGGACATGCTACGGCACCGGGCCCCGGCCGCCAATTCGCCCCGGTGGCACCGGGGCCCGGGGGCTCCGGCGGGCGGTCAGCGGACGACGAAGTTCACCATCCGCCCCGGGACGGTGATCACCTTGACGATCTGCTTCCCGGCGAGCAGTTCGGCGATCCGCGGGTCGGCCGCGGCGGCCGCCTCCATGCTGGCGACGTCGGTGTCGGCGGGCACCGTGACCCGGGCCCGCAGCTTGCCGCCGATCTGGACGGGGATCTCGAGGAAGTCGTCCTTGAGCCACCGCGCCTCGACGATCGGCCAGGCCACGAGCGACACCGGCGCGGGGCGGCCGAGCACCTCCCACAACTCCTCGGCCAGGTGGGGGGCGAAAGGCGCCAGCACCGTCACGAACGGCTCGAGGAGCGCCCGCGGACGCCGTTCGAGCGGCGTGCAGAAATTGACGAATTCCATCATCCTCGCGATGGCCGTGTTGAACGACAGCGCCGGGATGTCGGTCGTCACCTTGTCGAGCATCCGGTGGAGCTCGCGGAGCTGGTCGTCGGTGGGCGGGTCGTCGACCACCTGCGACGAGAGGCGGACGTCGTCGGCGCGCTCGTCGACCACCAGGCGCCAGCAGCGGTCGAGAAAGCCGCGCACGCCGCCGACGCCGGCGGTACTCCACGGCTTCGTGGCCTCGAGCGGCCCCATGAACATCTCGTACAGCCGGAGGCTGTCGGCGCCGAACTCGCGCACCACGGCGTCGGGATTGACCACGTTGCCGCGGCTCTTCGACATCTTGTAGGCACGGCTGTCGACACGGATCCGGGGAGCGTCGCGGAGCACGAAATGCTCCCCCTGCTTCTCCACCTGATCGGCCGGGATCCGCGCCGGGGTGTCGTCGGCGGTGGCGGCCTCGGCCGACACCCATCCCCCCTTCACGCTCCGATACCCGGTGAACTCCATCTCCCCGAGGATCATCCCCTGGTTGACGAGACGCGCGAACGGCTCCGGGGTCGAGACGTGGCCCCGGTCGTGGAGCACCTTGTGCCAGAAGCGGGCGTAGAGCAGGTGGAGGACGGCGTGCTCGGCGCCGCCCACGTACAGGTCGACCGGCATCCAGGCGCGCTCCACCTCCGGATCGACGAAGCGCTCGCCGTTGGCCGGGTCGAGGAAGCGCAGGTAGTACCAGCACGACCCCGCCCACTGGGGCATGGTGTTGGTCTCGCGCCGGTAGCGCTTGCCGTCGCGTTCCACGTACAGCCAGTCGTGCCCGGCCCGCGAGAGGGGCGGATCAGGGGTGTCGCCGGGCCGGAAGTCGACCAGCTCGGGGAGGCGGACCGGCAATTCCGACGCGTCCACGGTGCGGATGGCCCCGGTCGGCCGGCCGTCGGGGCCGAGCTCGTGGAGGACCGGGAACGGCTCCCCCCAGAAACGCTGCCGGCTGAAGAGCCAGTCGCGGAGCTTGGAGTTGACCGCCGGACGCCCCATCCCGGCCGCGCGCAGGTCCTCGGCCACGCGCGCGATGAACTCGCGCGTCGGCAGCCCCGTGTAGGGCCCGGAGGCCACCGCACGGCCGTCGCCGGTGAACAGGCTCTCGGTGTGGCCGGTGCCGTCGACGGGCTCGACGACGGTCACGATCGGCAGGTCGAAGGCCTTGGCGAATTCCCAGTCGCGGCCGTCGTGGGCCGGCACCGCCATGATCGCACCGGTGCCGTAGGTCGCCAGCACGTAGTCGGCGACCCACACCGGCACCGGCAGGCCGGTGAGGGGGTGGATGCAGGACGAGCCGGTGAAGACGCCGGTCTTCTCCTTGGCGAGGTCGGTGCGGTCGAGGTCGCTCTTGCGTGCCGCCGCCTCCCGGTAGGCGCGGATGGCGTCGCGTCGGTCGGGGGTCGTGAGCAGGTCGATCATCGGATGCTCGGGGGCGATCACCAGATAGGTGACCCCGTAGAGCGTGTCGGGACGCGTCGTGTAGACGCGCAGCGCCTCCCGCCCCGCCTCGGCGGGGAACCCGGCGGCCCGCCGCGCGTGGCGCCAGGCGTCGAAGGAGGCGGCGGCGCCGGCGGGGGCGACGAAGAAGTCGACCTCGGCGCCGGTGCTGCGGCCGATCCAATCGCTCTGCAGCTTCTTGATGCTCGTCGGCCAGTCGACGAGCGCGAGGTCGTTTTCGAGCCTCTCGGCGTAGGCGGTGATCCGCAGCATCCACTGGCGCAGCGGGATGCGCACCACCGGATGGCCGCCGCGCTCGCTCACGCCCCCGATCACCTCCTCGTTGGCCAGCACGGTGCCCAGCGCCGGGCACCAGTTCACCGGGGCCTCCGACTGGTAGGCGAGGCGGTGGGAATCACGGAAGGCGGCCACCGCGGCGTCGCCCCGCGCGGCGACGTCCGGCGGGACGGGCAGCTCGGCGATGGGCCGGCCCCGGCCGGTCTCGGGGTCGAACCAGGTGTCGAAGAGGACCAGGAAGATCCACTGCGTCCAACGGACGTAGCCGGGGTCGGTCGTCGCCAGTTCGCGCTTCCAGTCGTAGCTGAAGCCGAGCATCTTCAACTGCCGCCGGAAGGTGGCGATGTTGCGCTCGGTGCTCTCCCGCGGCGGCGTGCCGGTGCGGATGGCATGCTCCTCGGCGGGGAGCCCGAAGGCGTCGAACCCCATCGGGTGCATGACGCTGGTGCCGCGCATCCGCTCGAAGCGGGCCACGATGTCGGTGGCGGTGTAGCCCTCCGGATGCCCCACGTGCAGCCCGTCGCCGCTGGGGTAGGGGAACATGTCGAGGAGGTAGGTCTTGCGGCCCCGCGGCAGCCGCGGGGTGGCGAAGGTGTCGTGGGCCTCCCACCACGACTGCCACTTGGGCTCGATCCGGGCGGGCTGGTAGCGGGGCATGGCGGGATCCGGGGCGGGGTCCGGGGCTGGGTGCGGGGTGGCGGCTTTCCGGCGAAAACTCCGCAGATTCTAATGGTCTCCGGGCCACGGACCAGCCGCGGCCCCCTCCGCCGGGAAGTTCGCCATGAACGCCCCCTCCGCATCCGCCGTGTCGTCCGCCCCGGTCTCCGACGCCGCCTCGATCCTGCGCGGCGGCCCCGACCGCGGCGGGGCGGCCACCCTCCCCCGGGCGCTGGTGCGCGCCTGCCGCCAGGCGGGGCGGCGGCTGAAGGTCGCCGACTCGCTCGGCACGCGCCTCACGGGGCGCGATCTGCTCGTGCGCGTGCTCTGCGCCAAGCGGGTGCTCGAGCGGGTGCTCGGGCCCGACGAGAAGCACGTCGGCGTGATGCTCCCCCCCACGGCCGCCGCCGTGATCGTCAACTCGGCGCTCGTGCTGATGGGGCGCGTGGCGGTGAATCTCAACTACACCACCAGCCAGCAGATCCTCGACCTCTCCATCGAGCGTGCCGGACTGCGGCACGTGATCTCGAGCCCCACCTTCCTGGACCGCGTCAAGCTCGACTGCGGCCCGCGGCTCCTCGACGCCGGCGAGCTGCGCCGCCGGCTGTCGCTGGCCGACAAGGCGATCGCCGCCTTCCAGGCCGTCTGCCTGCCCATGCCGCTCCTCGAGCGCGCCCTCGGCCTCGACCGCCTCCGTGCCGCCGACGTGCTGACGGTCATCTTCACCTCCGGCTCGACCGGCGATCCCAAGGGGGTGGTGCTGTCGGAGGAGAACGTGGCCTCCAACGTGCGCGCCATCGACAGCCTGCTGCACGTCTCGGCCGGCGACGTGGCGATCGGCGTCCTCCCCTTCTTCCACTCCTACGGCTACACCGCCACCTTCTGGACGCCGCTGGTGCTCGACGCGGGGGTCGTCTACCACACCAACCCCCTCGACGCGCAGGTGATCGGGGGCCTGGTGCGCGACTACCACGCCACGATCCTCATGGCCACGCCCACGTTCCTCCGCACCTACCTGCGGCGCGTGCCGGCGGAGGATTTCTCCTCCCTGGAGGCGGTGTTCGGATCGGCCGAGAAGCTGCCGCGCGACGTGTGCGACGCCTTCGAGAAGAAGTTCGGCGTCCGGCCGTGCGAGGCCTACGGCGCCACCGAGATGTCGCCCTTGATCTCGGCCAACGTCCCGCCGTCGCGGCACGTGCCCGGCTCGCCCGCCGACGCCCGCGAGGGGACCGTCGGCAAGCCGATTCCCGGCTGCCGCGCCCGCATCATGGCACGGGACGGCCATGGCGAGCTGCCTCTCGGCGAGGAGGGAATGCTCTGGATCACGGGGCCCAACGTGATGCAGGGCTACCTCGACCGGCCCGACCTCACCGCGCAGGTCGTGCGCGACGGCTGGTACTGCACCGGCGACATCGCGCGCCTCGACGCCGACGGCTTCATCACGATCACCGGGCGGCAGAGCCGCTTCTCCAAGATCGGCGGCGAGATGGTCCCCCACATCCCCGTGGAGGAGGCGGTCAACGCCGAACTCGGCGCGGCCGACGGGGAGCTCAAGGCCGTGGTCACGAGCGTCACCGATCCGCGGAAGGGCGAACGCCTGGTGGTGCTCCACGTCGGCACCCCGCGCGATCCCCACGAGGTCTGCCGCGGATTGGCGGCGCGCGGCCTGCACAATCTCTGGATCCCCTCGCCCGACAGCTTCGTCGAGGTCGAATCGCTCCCGGTGCTCGGCTCCGGGAAGCTCGACCTGCGGCGGATCGCCGAGGTGGCCCGGGCGCACTTCCCCGCCGGGGACGCCTGATGGAGCCGCGCGGGATCACGCCGCCCGGGCAGACGCCGCGCCCGTCGGCGGGCGTTCCCTGGATCCGGCCGCTGCTCGGCAGGGCCGACGAGGCCCGGGCGGAGCTGTGGGTGCGCTGCCCGCCGCCGCCCGGCGCGACCGACGCCGCGGGCCCGCTCGAGGCGGCGGGCACGCTGACGGGACCGCGCTGCGCCACGGCGGCGACGCTTCCGGCCACCTTCCCGCTCGTCGATCAGGGGCATCTGCCCGGCCGCGCTCCGCTCCTGCGCGCCGTGTGCACCGAGCCCGGCTACTGGACGCCCGACCTGCCCTGCCTCTACGACGCGACGGTGGAGCTGCGCCGTTCCGGCCGCGTCGTGGCCGCCGGCACCCGTGCCGTGGGCTTCCGGCGCGCGGGCACGCGCGGCGGGTCGATCCGCCTGGACGGGCACCGCTTCGTGCCGCGCGCGGTGCGCAGCCGCGGCGACGCCGCGGCCCTCGAGGGCCTGCGCGAGTCCTGCCGGGCGGCGCTCGTCGATGCCGACGACCTCGGCGACGAGGCGCTCGCCACGGCCGATCGGGCCGGGGTGGCGCTGATCGTGGCCTGCGCCCAGCCCGACGGCGCGACGGCCGAGACCCTCGCCGACCGGCTCGAGGCCCTCGCGGCCCACCCGGCGG
>CAISKG010000070.1 GCA_903885855.1 uncultured Planctomycetaceae bacterium | reverse complement strand
TCTCCCCCTGCCGGGCTTCGGCCCGCGTCCGCCGGGGCCGCCGCCCGGGCCGCCCGGGCCGCCGCCGGCCTGTTGGTCATTGCGGGGGCGCTGCGCCGAATAGGGGCGCAGCCCCAGGTCGTGAATCGCCTTCCGGTAGAGCTCGTTGAGCTCCGCCGCCTGGTCGTCCGGGATCTGCTGCGAGCGGACCTGGCCGTCGAGGCCCAGGGCCACCGCGACGTTGTCGGCCACCCCCTGCAGGTCGGGCATGATCTCGAGTGCGCGGCGGAAATGGCGCGCCGCGGCGGTGTAGCGCTTCAGGAAGACCTCGCTCACCGCGAGGTTGTTGAGGGCGAAGGCGTTGTTCGGCTCGCGCTTCACCGCCTCGGCGAAGTGGACCGCGGCCTTGGCGTCGTTGTTGGCGATGAGCGAGTAGACGAAGCCCATCACGAACTCCGCCTTGCCGCTCTCGGGATTGAGCCGGCTGGCGGCCGTGAGCTCCTTCTTGGCCATGTCGTAGTTGCGCAGCTTCAGCAGCTCGAAGCTGTGCGCGATCATCGTCTCGGCCTTCTTCGTCGTCGCCTCGTACTCCTCCTGGGTGATCCACTTCTTCCCCAGGCGGCGCATCTCCTGCTTCTCCATCGCCACCCATTCGGCGAGGCGCTTCTCGGCCCCCTTGCGCACGTCGGCCGGGAGCTTGGGGCTGGCGAGGAAGATCCGGTAGACCTGCACCGCCTCCGCGGCGGTGCGGCACGCCTGCGCGTCGGCCTCCACCTGATCGAGCGGCCCGGCCGGCTGCTCCCCGTCGGCGGATTCCTCCTCCGCCGGCGCCGGCCGCGTCGCCTTGGGCGCCGTCTGCGACCGGCCCGACTTCTGGCCCGGGATCGTCGTGCCGCCCGCCTTCGGGGCCTGACGCGGCGACGACCGCGGGCCGTTGCCGCGCGGCTGCTGGGCAGCCGCGAAGCCGACCAGCAGCGCGACGATGAGGGCCGCGAGCGACGAGGCACGGAGGAGGTGCTGGAGGGTGCGCATGGGGAGACGTCCGTGAGGAGGAGGTGTGGGGCCTCGGTCGGGCCGGAAGCGCACCCGGCGCGGCAGAAAACCGTCGCCGGCAGGCGTCTGGAACCCGGTGGAGTGCCCCTCGGGAAAGATTATCGGTGGCGGCGCGGGCCGTCCAGAAAAGAAGGGCCTGCGGCCGGCCCGTCGACCGATCCACCTGGAACGGCCCGGCAGAGGCGGTGCTATACTCCGACGCCGCTGGGGAGGAGATCTGGGATGCCCCCGATGCGATCAGCTTCGAGCCCCGGCCCGCGCTGCCCCGGGCCCCTGCCGCCGCTCATGCCGGCGAATCGGCCGTCGTCCCCGGCGGTGTCCCGCCGTGCCGCCCTGGCCACGGGCATGCTGGGGCTGGGGGGCTTCGGCCTGGCCGACCTCCTCCGCCTCCGTGCCGCCCGCGGCGAATCCGCCGCTTCCCCCGCCGACGACCCGGCGGTGATCTTCGTCTGGCTGCCCGGTGGCCCCCCCCACCTCGACACCTACGACATGAAGCCCGACGCCCCGGCCGAGGTGCGTGGGGCCTTCCGGCCGATCCGCACCGTCGTCGCGGGCATCGAGGTCTGCGAGCTCCTCCCCCGGCATGCCCGCGTCGCCGACCGCTTCTCCCTCATCCGCTCCGTGAGCCACGATTTCGCCGACCACGGCGGCGGCCACAAGCGCTTCCTCACCGGCCGGGCCCCCAAGGAACCGACCGGCTTCGTCAACGACGCGCCGATGTGCGGCTCGTACGTCGCGCGGCTGCGCCCGCCCCGCGTGCGCGGGGTGCCGGGCTACACGGCGCTGGTCGACGGCGGCCGGGCGGGGGTCGACACGTTCAGCTTCGGTGCCGCGTGGATGGGCACCTCGGCCACCCCGTGGATCGTGGAGGGGGATCCGTCGCACCCGGACTTCCGCGTGCCGGGTCTCACGCTCGCCGCATCGCTCGAGCGACGGATCGGCGACCGGGCCCTGCTCTCGGCGTCGCTCGACGCCCTGCGCCGCGAGGTCGACGCCGGCACGGGGCTGGCCGCGAAGGACGACTTCGACGCCCGCGCGCTCGACATGCTCACGAGCACCGTCGCGCGCGAGGCCTTCGACCTCTCGCGCGAGCCCGACGCCGTCCGCGACCGCTACGGCCGCCACCGCTTCGGGCAGCGTGCACTCATGGCGCGGCGGCTGATCGAGGCGGGGAGCACGTTCGTGACGGTGGTGATGGAGCACCCCGGCGGCGACATGCCGCCCGACTGCACGTACAACTGGGATTCCCACGCCGTCAACTGCCACATCTTCAACGACCTCGTCTGGCGGGCGCCCTTCTACGACCAGGCGGTGACGGCGCTGGTGGAGGATCTCCATCAGCGCGGCCTCGACCGGCGCGTGCTGCTGGTGGTGACCGGTGAATTCGGGCGCACGCCGCGGCTCGAGCATCAGCCCGGCACGCACACCAAGGTGCGGCAGCCGGGCCGCGACCACTGGCCGGGAGCCCAGTCGATCCTCGTCGCCGGCGGCGGCACGCGTGCCGGCGTCGTCGTCGGCTCCACCGACGCCGTCGGCGGCTACCCCAAGGATCGCCCCCTCACCCCCAACGATCTGTGGGCCACCGTCTTCCACCACCTCGGAATCGATCCGGAGACGACCTTTCCGGACCACGCCGGCCGCCCGATGCCGCTGCTCCCTTCCGGCCGACCGATCGGGGAACTCCTCGGATGAGGCTCGCGCGCGCCGCGGCGGCGGCGTGGATCGTCGCCGGCGCCGCCACGGCCGCCGGCGGCCCCCCCGG
>CAISKG010000069.1 GCA_903885855.1 uncultured Planctomycetaceae bacterium | reverse complement strand
CGGGCTTCGCCGCGATCGAGAACGGCCAGCGCCGCTCGGAAGCCCTCGCCGGCGCTGTGCGGGTGGCGCTGGCGGCGACGCGGATGCGCCTCGCCACCGGCGCGCTGCCGGACTCGTGCGCCGCCCTCGTGCCGCGTTTCCTCGGCGCGGTGCCGGCCGACCCCTACGCCGCGGACGGCGTGCTGTCGCTCGCACCGGTCGACGGGGGGATCGTCATCTTCTCCGTCGGCCCCGACGGCGAGGACAACGGCGGCCCTGCGGAGCGCGGCGAGGTCGACATCGAACCCGGCCGCGACGACGTCGGCCTCTGGCTGGCGCCGGCCCCCCGGACCGCGTCGGACGCTGCGGGTATCACGCCCGCGGCGCCCACGGCACCCGACTGAACGGACCGGTGGCTGTCATTCCGCCGCCGGGGTGCCGGTGAGGTCGGGGAGCTTCGTCGGGCCGAAGCCGACGTTCGTGCCGCCGCTGACTTTCACGCCGTCGCCCTCCGGCCGGAGGCGGAGCGTGGTCACGAACGGCGTCTCCACGAAGCAGATCCGCACCACGCACTCCTCCCCGTCCATCCCGATCGCCGCGGCGGCGGGCGCCGGCGGCCGCCCCCCCCACGCCACCGGCGCGGCCAGATAGCGATCGGCGCCCAGGGGGATGCGCTGCTCGCGGCCCCGCGCGACCAGGACGAGGTGCGCCGCAGCCGCCGCCTCCCCCGGCCCCTCCCCCTGCACCTCCCCCCGCTCCGCGCCGGCCTCGGCCCCGGCGCCGCTGCCCCGGGCCGGCTCGAGGCGCAGGCGCTCGATGCCGGCGGGGTTCTCCGGGAAGCGGAAGGTCGTCCCGGCGAGCGCCGCCGGCAGCGCGCCTGCCGTGGGCCGCGGCACGGCCAGCGCCGCCAAGCGATCCCGGAGGCGCGCGTGGGCCGCGTCGTCGGGGGAAAGCGCCGCGGCGCGCAGGGCTGGCAGGAGCTTCTTCCAGAGGATCGTGAGGATCCCCTGCATGTCGCGCGTGCCGGCGGTGATCGCCACCACCGCGTCCTCCTGCGGTAGCACGACGCAGAACTGCCCGAAGGCGCCGTCGCCGCGGTAGGCGTCGTGCCGGCAGCGCCAGAACTGGTAGCCGTAGCCCTGATCCCAGTCGCTCTCCGGATTGCTGCCGTTGGCCACCTGCCGCGCGGTGGCGGCGTCGACCCACGCCTCCGGCACGAGCTGCCGGCCGCGCCACCGGCCGCGCTGGAGGAGCAACTGGCCGAAGGAGGCGATGTCGCCGGTGCGGATCGAGAGGCCGTAACCGCCGGTCGAGATCCCCTCGGGGCTCTCCTCCCAGGTCGCGCCGTCGATCGCCAGGGGGAGGAAGAGACGCGGCCCGAGGTAGTCGAGGATCTTCGTGCCGGTCGCCTTCTGCACCACGGCCGACTGCATGTAGGTGGCGGAGGTGTTGTAGAGGAAGTGCGTGCCGGGCTTGAAGGGGACGGGGTGGGCGAGGAACTGCTTCACCCAGCTCGTGCCCGCCGCGCGCGGCGGCTCGGTCTGCTGCCCCGTCGCCATCCGCAAAAGATCCGTGACACGCATGGCGCGGAGATTGGCGGGCGGGTCGGCCGGCGCCTCGTCGGGGAAGAAGCCGAGGACGGGGTCGTCGGCGGAGAGCTTCCCCTCCGCCGCGGCGATCCCCACGGCGGTGGCGGTGAAGCTCTTGGAGAGCGAGTAGAGCTGGTGGCGGTGGGCGGCGGTGTAGGGCGCCCACCACCCCTCGGCGACGACGTGGCCGTGGCGGACGATCACGAGGCTGTGCACGCCGTCGGCACTCGCGGGGTCGCCGTGCGCGTCGAGCGCGTCGACGAGGGCGGTGAGATCTGCCGAGGCGATCCCCTGCGCCTCCGGTGCGCTGCGGGGCAGCTCGTCGGCGGGGGCTGCGGCCGCGAGGACCACGGCGGCGAACAGGCCGGCGAACAGGCCGGCGAGGGGGCGGTGCATGGGGACGGCTCCGGGGTCGGGCGACGCGGGGATCGGGACTATCAGTGGCTGTGGCGGGGGACGGTGCGGCAGACGTCGCGGAAGCCGCAGGCCATCTCGAGGCAAGCGCCGGTGTGCAGCTGCCCCACGTGGCCGCGGTAGAGCGCCTGCCAGGGGGTGTCGCCCGGGGGAACGTGCTCCCACGCGCTCGTGTCGCGCGCGAGCCACTCGGCCTCGGGCCCGAGCGCGTCGACCCGCCGCGCCCGGAGATCGACGCGCACCCGGTCGCCGGTCCGCAGGCGCGCGAGCCCCCCGCCGGCGAAGGCCTCGGGGGAGGCGTTCAAGATCGAGGGGCTCGCCGAGGTGCCGCTCTGCCGGCCGTCGCCGAGCGTGGGGAGCTCGGCCACGCCGGCCCGCACGAGCCGCTCCGGCGGCAGCATGTTCACCACCTCGCCGCTGCCGGGGAAGCCGAGCGGGCCGCAGCCGCGGATCACCAGGAGGCTCGTCTCGTCGATGCCCAGGGCGGGGTCGTCGATCCGGGCGTGGTAGTCCTCGGGGCCGTCGAAGACGACCGCGCGGCACTCGAAGGCCTCCTCGTCGCCGGGGCGCTCGAGGTAGCGCCGGCGGAAGTCGGCGCTGATCACGCTCGACTTCAGGAGCGCCGCCTCGAAGAGGTTGCCCCGCAGCACGAGGAAGCCCGCCCGCGGGCGCAGGGGGGCGGCCACGGTGCGGATCACGCGGCCGTCGGGGGCGGGGGCCGCGGCGAGGTTCTCCGCCACGCTGCGGCCGGTGACGGTGCGCGGGGCTCCGTCGAGGAGCCCGTGGCGCAGGAGTTCCGCCATCACCGCCGGCAGGCCGCCGGCGCGGTGGAAATCCTCCCCCAGGCCGCTCCCGGCGGGGAGCAGGTCCACGAGCAGCGGCAGCTCGAGCCCCACGCGCTCCCAGTCGTCGATCGAGAGCTCCACCCCGGCGTGGCGGGCGACGGCGAGCAGATGCGGCGGGCAGTTGGTGCTGCCGCCG
>CAISKG010000068.1 GCA_903885855.1 uncultured Planctomycetaceae bacterium | reverse complement strand
TTGTAGGCGATCACGCCCTGCTTGACGTCCTCGGCGTCCGGGAGGCCGAGGTGCTCCTTGGGGGTCACGTAGCAGAGCATCGCCGCGCCGCTCCAGCCGGCGATCGCGGCGCCGATGGCGCTGGTGATGTGGTCGTAGCCGGGGGCGATGTCGGTGACCAGCGGCCCGAGGACGTAAAACGGCGCCTCGTCGCACTCCTCCATCTGCCGTTTGACGTTCATGTCGATCTGGTCCATCGGCACGTGCCCAGGCCCCTCGACCATCACCTGGCAGCCCTTCGCCCACGCGCGCCGCGTCAGCTCGCCGAGGACGTGCAGCTCGGCGAACTGCGCCTCGTCGCTGGCGTCGGCGATCGATCCCGGCCGGAGGCCGTCGCCCAGGCTCCAGGTGACGTCGTACTGCCGGAAGACGTCGCACAGGTCCTCGAAGTGCGTGTAGAGCGGGTTCTGCTGCTTGTGGGCCATCATCCAGCGGGCGATGAGCGACCCGCCCCGGCTGACGATGCCGGTGATCCGCTGGGTGGTGAGGCCGAGGTGCTCCATCAGCAGCCCGGCGTGGACGGTCATGTAGTCCACCCCCTGGCGGGCCTGCTTCTCGCACATGTCGATGAAGTGCCGGGGGCGCATGTCCTCGATGTCGCCGCCGAGTTCCTCGAGCATCTGGTAGATCGGCACGGTGCCGATCGGCACCGGCGAGGCGTCGATGATCGCCTGGCGGATCGTGTCGATGTCCTTGCCGGTCGACAGGTCCATGACCGTGTCGGAGCCGTAGTGGACGGCCAGATGGAGCTTTTCGAGCTCGGTGGCCTCGTCGCTGGTGACGGCCGAATTGCCGATGTTGGCGTTGATCTTGGTGCGCGCGGCGATGCCGATGGCCATCGGCTCGAGGCGCTTGCGCAGGTGCTCGACGTTGGCGGGGATCACCATCCGCCCCCGCGCCACCTCGGCGCGGATCGTCTCTTCGGGAAGCTCCTCGCGCCGGGCGACGAAGGCCATCTCGGGGGTGATCGTGCCGGCACGGGCGCTTTCGAGCTGGGTCATGGGAACACTCCGGGAAGACCGCGGCGGCCCGGTCGACGGGCCGCCGCCCCAAGGTAACAGAAACCCCCGTGCGGGGCCGAGCGGCGCACCGGGCCGTCAGAGCGACTTGAGATACTCGAGCAGCGCGCGCTTGGCGTCCTCGTCGAGCGAGCCGAAAAACTCGTGGCCGCCCGCCCCCTTGCCGGGCCGCGCGGTGTCGAACCAGGTGCGGCGCTGGGCCGACGTCATCCGCCCCTCCGGCAGCGTCTCGCGCTCCTCGACGGCCAGCCCCACGCGCTGCGGGTCGTAGTCGCGGGGGGCGTCGGCGGCGTCGGCGACGGCCGCGGCCCCCGGGGCGTCGAGCCGGCGCCACACGGCGGGCCGGGCCTCGGGGTGGAGGACGTGCCACAGCGTGGGCACCGAGCCGTTGTGGAAATAGGGGGCGCTGGCCCAGACGCCGTCGAGCGGCGGGGCGACGTAGCCCGCGGGCGCGTCGACCCCCGCCTCCGCCGACGCCCCGGCGAACCAGCTCCCGTTGAGCGCGGCGCGGTCGGCCGTGGAGAGGGAGTCGAAGCGTGCCCGGTCGGTGCCGATCTCGTCGATGGGCACGACGCGCTCGGGATAGCGGCGGCCCGGGCCGCCGCGCGGGCCGTCGTAGGTGCCGTGGCAGTCGGCGCAGTGCGCGGCGAACAGCCCCCGGCCGCGCTCGGCGAGGGGCGCGTCGAAGGGGCCGGTCCAGGCCGGGGGCTCGAGCGACGCGATCCAGGCCTCGATCTCCCGGAACTCCCCCTCCCACTCGCGGAAGCGCTCCGGGCCGTTTTCCTTCACGAGCAGGAACTGCATCAGCATCCGGTGCCCCTTGGGGGCGAAGGCGTCGGCGTAGATGCGCTTCCGGGAGGCGTAATGCCACCAGGCGGGGGCGTCGACGTCGTGGTGCGCCAGGTCGAGGCGGGGAGGACGGGGCACGATCGAGAGGTCGGGGGCCCGGTGGCGCATCAGGGCCACGCCGAACATCACCGCGTTGGTGGTGCCCGCGGTGGTGCCCAGGGGCATCACCAGGCTCCCGAGATCCATGTGGCCAAGCGCCTTCCCCTGCCGGATCTTGACCTGCCGCACCTCCTCGGTGAGCGTCTCCAGGGCGTAGCGGGAGTTGGGGACGCCGGGCACGGCCCGCCCGGCGACGGTGCCCTGGTGGCAGGCCAGGCAGCTCATGGTCCAGCGGCCGGCGTCGTCGACCACGTACTGGAGCGAGCGCGAGGGATCGAGCGGATCGGGCACCAGGCCGTAGCGGTCCATCGTCATCCGCCGCCGCTCGGCGGGGTCGGCGGCTTCCGCGCGGGACCGGGCCGGCTCCTCCCACACCGTCCACAGGGCGTCGAACACCTCACCATCGAAATCGGACGGGAGGTAGGCACGCTCGCGCAGGTGGGTCCAGCCGGGGGCCGGGACCGGAGAGGCCACGGCGCCGGCCGGGTCGGCGGCGCTGGCCGGGTCGGCGGCGCTGGCGGGGGGCACGGCGACGAGGAACGCCGCCACGACCACCGCCGCCACGCCGCCACGCACCGCGCGGCATCGCCCCGCTGCGGAAAACCGCGTCGGCCCGCGTTCGGTTCGGCGCGGTTTCATGGCATACTTTTCCTGCACACCCGGTCGATTTCCCGCCGTCTCGCTCCCGCCGCCCCCGCCCGCCCCGCCGACCGCCTCCGCCCCGGGATCCACCGCTTCCGGGGCACCGTGGCGCCCCGCCGCGACGCCCCGGCCAGTATAGGCGCACCCCCTCCATGGTCACCGCCAACCCCCTCCTCCTCCCCGAACTGCGCGGGATGCTCGCCGAGGGCGATCTGGAGGGGCTGCGCGCCCTGGCCACGGAGATCCATCCGGCCAGCGTCGCCGACTTCTCCGAGGGGCTCGACGACGCCGAGCTGTGGCAGCTCCTCGACGCGCTCCCCCTCGAGCGCCGGGCCGACGTCTTCACCTACTACCCCATCGCGCGGCAGGTGGAGCTGGTCAAGGCGACCGACCGCCAGCACCTCGGGCCGCTGCTGGAGGCGATGGCCCCCGACAACCGTGTCGACCTCCTCAAGGAACTCGACCCCGACCTCGTCGAGCAGATCCTCCCCCTCGTGGCCAAGGCGGAGCGCCACGACATCCGCATGCTCCTCTCCTGCCCCGAGAACTCCGCCGGGGCGCTGATGACGACGGAATACGCCTCGCTGCCGGCCGACGTGACCGCGGGGGAGGCGGTGGCCCGGCTGCGGTCGCAGGCCCCGGACAGCGAGTCGATCTACTACATCTACGTCCTCGCGCCCGACCGGCGGCTGGTGGGGTCGATCTCGCTGCGCGACCTGATCCTGGCCCGCCCCGGCGCGCTCGTCGGCGACCTCATGCAGCGCGATCCGATCGCCGTGCGGATCGAGGAGCCGCGCGACGAGGTGGTGCAGAAGCTCGCCCGCTACGACTTCCTCGCCATCCCGGTCATCGACGACGGCGGCCGGCTGGTGGGGATCGTGACCCACGACGACGTCCTCGACGCCGTCCGCCAGGACGCCACCGACGAGGCCCAGCGGGCGGCGGCCATCACGCCGCTCGGCGAGCGCTACCTCGACGCCGGGATCGTCACCATGACCTGGAAGCGCGGCGTGTGGCTCACGGTGCTCTTCGGCACCGCCGCGGTGACGGCGATGGTGCTCGCCCGGGCGCCGATCACGCGGCCGTGGCTCGTGGCCTTCATCCCCCTGGTGATCGCCAGCGGCGGCAACTCCGGCAACCAGTCGGCCACGCTCGTGATCACCGCGCTGTCGTCGGGCGACTGCCGCCTCTCCGATTGGCCGCGCATCCTGCGGCGCGAGTTCGCCCTCGGCCTGCTCCTGGGGGTGCTCTTGGCGCTGCCCGGCTTCCTGCTGGCGCTCGTCTACGCCCCCTCGCCGTTCGAGGCGGCGGTGATCCCGGTGACGATCATGGGCGTGGTGATGCTGGGAACGCTCGTGGGCTCGACGCTCCCGCTCCTGTTCCGCTCGGTGGGGCTCGACCCGGCCCTGATGAGCAATCCCTTCGTGTCGGCGATCGTCGACGTGGTGGGGATCGTGATCTACATGCTGGTGGCGATCCTGGTCCTCGATTGACGCGCGGCCGGCCGGGGCCCCCGCGCGCTCAGCCCAGTCGCCGGTCGACGGCTTCCGCCACGCGGCGGCAGGTGTCCATCATCCGCTCGAAGGCGGGCACGTCGAGCGTCTGCGCGCCGTCGCTGGCGGCCTGCTTCGGGTCGGGATGAACCTCGACGATCAGACCGTCGGCGCCCGCCGCCACGCTGGCCGCCGCCATGCTCGTGACGAGGTTGGCGTGGCCGGTGCCGTGGCTGGGATCGACCACCACCGGGAGGTGGGTCCGGGCATGCAGCCAGGGAACGGTCGCCAGGGGGAGGGTGAAGCGCGTGTGCGACTCGAAGGTCCGGATACCGCGCTCGCAGAGCATCACGCGGCGGTTCCCGCCGTCGAGCACGTACTCCGCCGCCAGCAGCAGCTCCTCCACGGTGGCGGCCGGGCCGCGCTTGAGGAGCACGGCCTTGTCGCACTTCCCCACGGCCTCGAGGAGCCGGTAATTCTGCATGTTGCGGGCGCCGATCTGGAGCACGTCGGCGTACCGGGCCACGAGGGGCACGTCCTCGGGGGCCACCACCTCCGTGACCACCGCCAGGCCGGTCTCCTCGCGGGCCTCCGCGAGGAGGCGCAGGCCCTCCTCTTTGAGCCCCTGGAAGGAATAGGGGCTGGTGCGCGGCTTGAAGGCGCCGCCGCGCAGGCCGGTGGCCCCGGCCGCCTTCACGGCCCGCGCCGTGGCGAGGATCTGCTCACGGCTCTCCACCGAACAGGGGCCGGCGATCACCCCCACCCTGCCCCCGCCGACGACGAGCGAGCCGGCCGTGACGACGGTCGGCTCCTGCTGCACCTCCCGGCTGGCGACCTTGTAGGGGGCGAGGATCGGCATCACGGACGCGACTCCCGGGAGCGTCTCGAAACCCCGGCCGTCGGCGGCGCGCTCGTCGCCCACCACGGCCACCACGGTCCGTTCGGTCCCGACGATGACGTGCGGCTTGAGCCGCAGCTCCTCGACCCGCGCCACCACCCGCGCGAGCTCCTCCCGCGCCGCCCCCGCCTGCATGACGATGATCATCGGTCGGTCGATCCCTCCGCTGGTGCCTCACCCTCCGCCGGGGCGGGCTCGTCCTGCCCCGGTCCGATCGTGTCGCCGCGCCGCGCCGCCGCGGCCCTGGTGCTGATCTCCACGCGTTCGCCGTCCGGGCCCGAACGCACCAGCCACACGAGCTTGCCGTCCGGATTCGCCTTGGCCAGGATCGTGCGCAGGATCTCCACCGCCGGCCGGTCGCGCTCTTCCAGCGCGAACGACTGGTTCTTCGTGATCCCCTCGAGTTCGAGGTCCTTGCCGAGGATCTCGATCTCCACGCCGATCTCCTCGGCGATCATCTGGATCGACTTCTCGAGCGTGTCCTTGACGAACACCAGCGACATCGGCCGCGCGAGCCTGTCGGCGACCGTGGCCCGCGCGGCCGGCGCAGCGGCGGCGACGCCGGCCCCCGCGCCGCCGGCCCTCGGCACCTGCTCGAGCGCCAGTTCGACCGCGAGCGCGAGGTTGTGGGGCGCGCTGGCCGGCAGCCAGGCGTTGACGATCGCCCCGCGCCCCTCCGATCCGGCATGGACCTGATCCGACACCACCGACAACATCCGCGGCAGGCGCATCACCAGCTTCCGGCCGTAGGGATGCGGGTCGAGGGCGTTGCAGTACTCCTCGACGACGTCGGCCAGGCCGGCCACGTTGTCCGCCAGACGCCTCGCCAGCTGCGCCGCGGGGATGCCGGGGGGAGGGATGGCGTCGATCTCGAGGTAGGCGTCGGGACCGAAATGGATCGAGAGGGCCGCCGCCTTGACCTCGTCGCCGAAGAACCGCGCCAGGGGATCGACGAGCCGGGCCAGCGGACCGGCGAGAACGGGGCGGCCGTCGTGGAGGAGGTAGTCGGGCGACCCGAAGAGGGTCACGTGGCGGGTGGCGTCGAGGAGCGCGACCAAGTCCTCGAGGTCGCGCGGCAGCGCGGCCTCCACCCCCTCGACCCCGGCCGAGGCGCGGTGCGCGGAGACGGCCTGCTGCACCAGATCGTCCGGGCCGACGACGACAACACGCTCCTCGGCGTCGGAGGGGAACCACGCCGTGAGCCCGGCGCCGCGGTACAGCGTCTCCCCGTCGAGGTCCTGCTCGGTGGTGGGGCCGAGCGCGCGTTCGCGGGCGGCGGCATCCGCCGCCGGCGGGAGCGGCGCGGTGCCGCGCACGAGCACGCCGCCGACGACCTCGTCCGGTCCGCCGGCCTGCCAGCCCGCCTGGATCTCCTCGATGGCCTCGGGCGCCACGCCCGCCATGCGCGCCGCCGCGTCGAGCGCGGCCGCCGCCCGGGGCCCGAGGGCGCGCGCGAAGCGCTCGCCCTCCGGCGTCGCCAGCGCCGCCGAGGGGCGCACGAGCAGCACCAGCTGCGATCCCGGAGGAAGGTAGGCGAGCCGGGGCGGCGGGCCGGCGGGCTGCGGCGCCTCGAAGGGAACGTTCCGCGCCTCGTCGGCCCCGACGAGCGTGGTGACGGCCGCCGCGGGCGGCACGGCGCCGGCGGTCTCCGCGGGCTCCGCCGGGGCGGCGGTCGCGCCGGGCTGCGCCGGCTCCGCATCGGTTCCGGCGTCGGCGTCGTTGCGCGCGTCGCCACCGGCGGGACGCGGCGCGGCCGGTCCCGCTGGCCGCAGCGCGAGCACGGCGACGATCGCGGCCGTGGCGAGCAGCCCGAGCCCGGCCAGCGCCGCCTTGGGAACGCCTTTCCGCGCCGCCGGGCTGGGGCGGGGTCGCGCCGTCGCCGGCGCCGGGGCATGATCGACGAGCGTCACGGCGGCCACCACGTCGGGCTCGGCGACGTCGGTGCCCGGTCCGCTGCCGGCGACGATCATCGGCTCCTGCTCCGGGAGCCCCGGCGACACCGGCGGCCGCCCCAGGCAGGCGGCGATCGCGTCGGCCGCCTCGGCGGCGGTGGGATAGCGATCGGCCGGCGCACGGGCGACGAGGTAGGAGACGAGCGTCGCCACCTCCAGCGGCACCGTCCCCGGCTCGAGCGGGTCCGGCCCGCGCCCCCCCGCCACCGCGGCGAGCGTCCGCTGCGGATCCCCTTGCCAGGCCGGCGGCTGGCCGGTGAGGAGGGCGTGGAACAGGCACCCCAGCGCGTAGACGTCGCCGGTGGTGTCGAGCACCCTGCCCGCCTTGAGCCATTCCGGGGGGAGGAACGACGCCCGCGTGCCCAGCCGCGCCACCGCCTCGTCGCCGTCGAGCTCGATGCGCGGCGGCACGACGTGGGGATCGGCCACGAGTGGGAACTGCAGCAGGCGGATCCTCCCGGCGCCTGCGCCACCGGCCTCCGGCGCCTCACGGCGCACGGAATCGAGCGAGATCGCGCCATGGACGACGCCACGCCGGTGGAGCTCCGCCACCGCCCGGGCCACCGCGAGCACGATCTCGCCCGCCTCGCGGACCTCGAGCGCCCCGCGCCGCGCGAGCTCGTCGGCCAGCGGCACGCCGACGACGTCGTCGGCCACCACGAAGCGCTGCGCTCCGGCGCGTTCCAGCGCCCAGGTGCGCGAGAGCGTCGGGTCGGTCGATTCGGTGGCCGCTTTCGTCCGCCGCAGCAGATCCGACCACACCTCCGGCACCTGGCAGAACTTGTTGTTGAGGGCGACCAGCCCCACCGGACGCCCCGAAGCCTCGTGCCGGGCCCGGAACACGACGCCCCCGCGGCCGGTCTCGAAGCGGTCGAGGAGCCGGTAGTCGCCGAGGAAGAACGGGCCTCCCTCGCCGCGCCGCAGCCGCTTGGCCTGCCACTCGGTGATCACGCCGCGTTTGGCGAGCCATCGGGAGGCGAGGTCGCCGACGCCGGCCGGCGCCGCCCCCGGGGGAAACGGGAGCCCCTCGAACTCACGGCGCAGGGCCTCCGCCTCGGCGGCGGGCACGAGTCGCGACTCGCCGAGAAGGGCCCAGAAGCGGTCGGCGGGGATCGGTGGCATCGTGTGGCTGGCGCGAGGGGGACACGGGAATCCTATCCGCCGGGGCCCCTCCCGGCACCCGTCACCCGCTCCCGCCCGGGGGATCGGCCGGTCCCGCCCGGCGGCGATCGACTATCATTCGCCCTGCCCCCGGGGAAACAGCCATGTCCGCCGACGCCACGCGCATCTACTTCGACCGCGCCGCCGACCGGCTCGACCTCTCCGACGCCATGCGCCGGCTGCTCCTCACCGCCAAGCGCGAGGTGCAGGTGCAGATCCCCGTGGAGCTCGACTCCGGCGAGATCGCGACCTTCATCGGCTACCGGGTCCAGCACAACAACGCCCGCGGCCCCATGAAGGGGGGGCTCCGCTACCATCCCCAGGTCGACCTCGACGAGGTGCGGGGGCTGGCCGCGCTGATGACCTGGAAGACCGCGGTGGTGAACATTCCCTACGGCGGCGCCAAGGGGGGGCATCGCCCTCGACCCCAAAGAGCGCACCCCACGGGAGCTCGAGCGCATCACGCGCCGCTTCGTGGACTCGATCCACGATCTGTTCGGCCCCGACGTCGACATCCCCGCCCCCGACATGGGCACCACGGCCGACATGATGGCCTGGATCATGACGCAGTACGGCAAATACCACGGGTTCGCCCCGGCCTGCGTCACCGGCAAGCCGGTCGACTACCACGGCATCCCCGGCCGCGAGGAGGCCACCGGCCGCGGCGTGGGCACGCTCACGCTCAAGTTGCTCTCGCGCCTCGGCCGGAGGATCCCCGGCACCCGCGTCGCGCTGCAGGGCTTCGGCAACGTCGGCACCTTCACGGCCCGCTTCCTCCACGACGCCGAATGCCGCTTCGTGGCGGTGAGCGACGCCGGCGGGGCCTACCGGCGCGACGACGGCCTCGACATCCCGGGGATGCTCAAGTACGCCGCGGCCCACGGCGGCCGCCTCGACGGCTACGCCGAGGCCGACCGGATCACGAACGAGGAATTGCTCGCGGCGGAGTGCGACGTCCTCATCCCGGCGGCGCTCGGCGGCGTGATCCACCAGGGCAACGCCGCGGCCGTGCGTGCGCCGATCGTGATCGAGGCGGCCAACGCGCCGGTCACGGCCGAGGCCGACGCGGTCCTCGACGCCGCCGGCATCGTGGTCCTCCCCGACATCCTCGCCAACTCGGGGGGCGTGACGGCGAGCTGGTTCGAGTGGGTGCAGAACCGGCAGCACTACCAGTGGGGCATCAACCGCGTCCGCCAGGAACTCGACCAGATCCTCGGCCTCGCCTTCGAGCAGGTGTGGCAGCTCTCGCAGGACCGCAAGGTCTCGCCGCGCACCGCCGCCTACATGCTCGGCGTGGGGCGCGTCGGCCGGGCGACCGTGCTCGGCGGGCTGGGCTGACGGCGCCGGCGGAAGCCGGTCCCGCCCGGCCTCACGGCAGCGGCAGCTCGATGGTGCCGTTCTCCTCGATCTGCGCCTCGCCCGGCTTGCCGTCGATCGTGTAGCGGATCGTGAGCAGCTTCTGGTCGCCGGGCGCCGGGTCGCCGCCGAACACCTTGTTGAAATTGTCGCCCGGGATGAACAGCAGCGGCAGGCTACCGGCGTTCTTGCGGACGACGTCGGTGACGTCCTTCTGCCGCTCGCCGGCGCCGTACGTGGCCTTCACGATCTCGAGCTTCACCTTCTTGAGCCCCAGGCCCTCGGCGAGCCGGTAGGCGTCCGCCGAGGCCTCCGGGAGACGCTGGAGGATGGCGGCCGCGGCGATCCGCGCCTCCGGCTTCACGCCCGCCTGGGCCCCGGCCTTGGCCGCCAGTTCGAGCATCGCCGTGTCGGGGTAGCGCCGGGCGACCTCGAGGACGAGTTTCCGCTCGGCGTCGGTCTTGGCGGCCGCCCACGCCTCGCGCGCCATGCTCGCGCGCTGGGCCTGCTCGAGCTTGAACTGCCGGGCGATGCGGATGTAGCCCCGGATCGCCCGCCCGCGGTACTTGTCCTCGCCGAGCGTCTTGGAAAGATCCAGCAGCACCGGCGCGGCGTCGGCCGTCATCCACTCCCCGAGGAGCCGCGTGGCGGCGTCCTTCTGGCGGTCGTCGCCGGTCTTGGCGGCGCCGGCCACGGCGGCCAGGGCCTTGGTGCCCCCCACCTGGCCGAGCGCCTCGAGGAGCACCTCGCGGGCGTCGGCCGGGGCGGCCGCCAGCGGGCCCGCGATCGCGCCGGCGCAGGCCTCGCGGTCGGGCATGCGGATCGCGGCGGTGAGCAGGGCCTTCCTGGCGTTGGCGGCGTCGGCCGCGTCGCGCGGCGCCGTCACGGCCTTGACGAGCACCGGTAGCCGCTCGACGTCGACGATGTTGCCCAGCGCCGCCAGCGCCGCGGCACGCGTGGCCGCGTCCTGCGACTCCACGGCGGCGAGGGCCGGCGGGATGGCGTCGATGCGACGCTGGCCGACGAGTTCGAGGAGCATGGGGAGGATCTTCCCCTTGGCCTGCGGGAGCCGCTTCTTGATCTCGGCGTCGACCTCGGCCCCGGAGAGCGCGGAGAGGGAGGCGGTGGCCGCCCGCGCCAGCTCGGCGTCGGCGTCCTCGGCGCCGGCCAGGAGCACCGCGATCGCCGAGGCGTCACCGGCGCCGCCCAGCGCCTCGAGCGCCGCGAGCCTCGTCTCCCTGGCCCCCTTCGCCGCCGCGGCCACCAGTGCCGCGGTGGCCTCGGGGGTGCGCCGGTCGCCGAGCGCCCGCAGCAACAGCGCCGCGCGGGGAGCCGGCAGCTTGGCCACCTGGGCCACCAGCGCCGCGTCGCACTTGCCCGCCTTCACCTCGCGCGCCACGGTGAGGCCGAGGCGGAAGGTCTTCTGCTCGGGACTGTCGAGCTGCTCGATGAGCAGCCCGGCCCCGTCGTCGCCCCGGGCCAGGATCGCGCCGCGGGTCGCCTCGAGCAGCCGCTGCGGCGGCGCCCCGGAGGCCCGCACCAGATCGTAGATCCGCACGGCCTCCGCGCTCTTGCCGGCGGCGAGCGCCGACTCGGCGGCGAGCACGAGCCCCTCGGCGACGGCCGACTGGAGCGATCCCGAGGCCCGCGGCAGCGCCTGCTCGAGCGCGGCGGCCGCGGCCT
>CAISKG010000067.1 GCA_903885855.1 uncultured Planctomycetaceae bacterium | reverse complement strand
CGTGGCGGCGGGCGCTCTCGGCGTGACGGCGGGCGCACGGGACGGCGTGGCGGCGGGCGCCCGGGACTGCGTGGCGGCGGGCGCTCTCGGCGTGATGGCGGGGCCCGCGTCGATCGGCGCCGAAGCGATGGCGTCCGGCGGGGGCAGCGCGGCCACCTCCATCGACGCGCCGCACTTCGGGCACTTCACCCGCTTTCCGGCCAGATGATCCTTGGCCTTGCCACTCCAGGCACACGTCGGGCACGCGACTGCGATGGCCATGGCAACGAGATCTCCCGACATGTCACCTGCGGCGAGTATACTCCGCGCGCAGTGATCCCGATCACCGGCGCACGAGGATGGCTCGGCCCACCCCCCCGGCGGATCGATGCCCCGGGATCGCTCGTGCGGGTCCACGACACGCGGACCGACGTCCAGGCGTCGGACGACGAGATGGCTGCGGAAGGCGTCGCGCGGAATGCGGCAGGGAGCCCCCTCCGACGGCGCCGTGCCGGCGCGCGGTGCGGCGTCTGCATGGCGATCGTCGCCGCCGCCCTGGCGGGCACCGCCGGCGTCGCCGCGGAGGGATGGCAGGCCGGGGCGGCGCGGGTGTCGATCGCGCCCGAGGAGCCGGTGTGGATGGCGGGCTACGCGGCGCGGACGGGGCCCTCGGAGGGCGTCCACGGCGGGCTCCACGCCAGGGCGCTGGTGCTCGGCGACGCGCGCGGCCGGCGGCTGGTCGTGGTGACGCTCGACCTCATCGAGATCCCCGCATCGCTGCGCGACCGGATCGCCGCGATGGCGGCCGACCGGCACGGACTCGCGCCCCACGAGTTGCTCGTGAACGTCTCCCACACCCACGGCGGGCCGATGGTCTCCAGCCGCACGATCGCCGACTGGGGGATCGACCCGGTGTGGGGGCGCCGCGCCGAGGCCTACGTCGAATGGCTCGTGGAGCGCATCGACGACGCCATCCGGCAGGCGCTCGCCGGCCGCGCACCGGCCCTGCTCGGCTTCTCCGCCTCACGCTGCGGCTTCGCCATGAATCGCCGCCTGCCGACCCCGGAGGGGATGCGCCTCGCCCCCAACCCCGACGGCCCGGTCGACCACGACGTGCCGGTGCTGCGGATCCTGGCGGCCGACGGCACGCTCCGGGCCGTCCTCTTCGGCTACGCCTGCCACGCCACGGCGCTGGGGCCGACGCGGACGCTGCACGGCGACTATCCCGGCATCGCGATGGACCAGCTCGAGCGCGATCATCCGGGGAGCGTGGCCTTGTTCCTCGCCGGCTGCGGCGGCGATCAGGATCCCGCCCCGCGCCGCGACGAGGCCGACGCGCTCGCCAACGGCAAGGCGCTCGCCGCCGCGGTGGAAGCGGCGCTGGAGCAGGCGCCGCTGCCGCTGCCGGCCCGGCTCGAGGCGAGCCAGCGGCCCTGCGCGCTTGCCTTCGCCGATCTCCCGCCGCGCGCCGTGCTCGAGGCCCGGGCGGCCTCCCCCGACGGCTTCGTGGCGCGCCACGCGCGCTATGTCCTCGACGCCTGGCCCGCCCCCGGCGACCGTCCCCCCGACTATCCGCTGCCCGTCCATGTCGTGCAGTTCGGCGCCGCCCTGACGCTCGTGGCCCTCGGGGGCGAACCGATGGCCGACTACGCCCTGCGGCTCAAGCGCGAGCTCGCCACCGAAGGGGGCGCGGTCTGGGTGGCCGGCTACTCGAACCTCGTCCACGCCTACGTGCCCACGAAGCGCGTCCTCGCCGAAGGGGGCTACGAGGGAACCGAGGCGGTGATCTATCAGTCGCTCCCCGGCCCCTTCCGCGACGACTGCGAGGAGCGGATCGTCACGGCCGTGCGTCGCGACGTCGAGGCCGCCCGCGCCGCCGCCGCGCCCTGACGCGCCCCGACGCGCCCTGACGCGCCCGGATCCCGGCCGCTGCGTGCCGCCGCCTGCCGGCGTCACCGCGGGCCCGCCTGCCGGGCCGCGCTTCCGGGATGCTCGCGCTCGCGTACGATGTTTCCCGGCGGAGCGGGTCGCGCCCACGGTTCACCCACGCGGAGGTCATGACATGATCGGCATCGGACTCACGGAACTCGTCGCCCTGCTCGCGGCGTTCTTCTCCGGGGGCGGCCTCCTCGGCCTGCCGCTTTCGGTGCCTCCACTCCCCCCCGACGCGGTCATCGCCCGCGTCACGCCCGACGCCTGCCTGCTCCACCTCGAGGCGGCGGGCCTGGCGGCCCCCGATGCCGCCGCATCGCACCCCATGGAGCGGATGCTCGCCGACGACGAGATCCGCGCCTTCCTCGCCGCCGCCGCGCGCGAGATCGTGTCGGTCGCGAGGCAGTCGCTGCCGCTGCCGCCGGAGGCCGAGGACGCGGCGCTCATCCTCCTCGAGGCGGCGCTCACTCGGCCGATGGCGCTCTCGGTGGAGCGCTTCGCGCCGCCCCGCGCTCCCGGCGCTCCGCCGGCTGTCGCCGCGACGTTCGTGCTGCGCACCGGTGACGGCGAGGAGGCGATCCGCCGGGCGCTCGCCGGTCTGCTCGGCCCGCTGCCCCCCGGCCTCGCCCGCCAGGTGCCGCTCGGGGCCTCGCGCGGCCAGCGGCTCGAGACCCCCTTCGGCCCGCTCTCCTGGGGCTTCACCGACGGCTCGCTGTTGGTGACCGTGGGGGAGGGCGTGCTCGAGTCGCTGCTGGAGCGAATCGGCGACGAGGGGCGCGAGACCCCGGAGTGGAAGGCCGATCTCGAACGCCGGCTGCCCGTGGCCCGGCGCTCGACGCTCCTCCACGTCGATGCCGGGGCGCTCCTCGAGCTGCTCGCCGCCACGATGCCCGACGCCCGGGGCACCCGCGCGATGTTCACGGCGACCGGCATCGACGGCCTGCGCTCCCTCGACGCGGTCTCCGGCCTCAGCGACGACGCCTTCGCCGCCGAGGTGCGCCTCGGCTTCGAGGGGGCGCCGCGCGGAATCTTCGCCCCTCCGGAAAGCGGCATCGAGGCGCGGCACCTCGCCCGCGTGCCGGCCGACGCCGTGCGCGTGCAGTCCTGGACGCTCGACGGCAAGCAGTGGCTCGCCACCGCGATGCGGATCCTCGAGGCCGCCGGGCCGCAGGGGGCGGCGCCGCTGCGGGGGACGCTGGCACAGGTCCGGGCGGTCGTCGGAATCGATCTCGAAGACGATCTCCTCGGGGCCCTCGGACCCGACTGGACGATGTACGATCTGCCCGCGGGCGGCGGCCTCATGCCCGGGATGGCGGTGGTGGCCGGCGTGCGCGACCACGACACCTTCGCGGCGGCCCACGAGAAGCTCCTGGCCTTGGTCGAGCGGGCCGGAGCCGGCGCCGACATGAAGCCCACGCTCGCGCGCTCGACCTACCGGGGCCGGACGATCCACTCCCTCTCCTTCGCCGGCGCCGGGATGGCGCTGCCGATCACGCCCGCCTGGTGCCTCCTCGACGACCGGCTTGTGCTCTCGCTCTCGCCGCAGCTGACCAAGGCGCTCGTCGACGGCCACGGCGGGCTCGGCATGGACTCCGTCGCCGAGGTGCGCCGCGACGTGGGGGAGGCGCCGGCCGACTACGTCGGCGTCCTCGACACGCGTGCCGCCTTCCGCACGCTCTGCACGCTCTATGAATTCCTCGCCCCGATGGCCGGGGGCGCGGCGGCGCAGAGCGGGATCACGGTCCGCCCGCCGGAGCTCCCCCCGCTCTCGGCGGCTTCCCCGTTCCTCGCCCCGGCCGTCACCGTGATGCGCCACGAGGAGGACGGCATCCGCCTCCGCGGCACCACCACGCTCCCCGTGGGCCCGCTGGCCGCCGTGGGGGCCGGCGGGGTGTCGCCCGCATCGACCGGCGTGCTCGTCGGCCTCCTCCTCCCGGCGGTGCAGGCGGCGCGCGAGGCCGCACGCCGCACCGAGGCCACGAACAACGTCAGGCAGATCCTGCTCGCGATGCACAACTACGAGGCGGAGAACAATCGGATGCCGTCGCAGGCGATCTGCGACGACGACGGCAAGGCGCTCCTGAGTTGGCGGGTGCAGATCCTCCCCTACCTCGGCGAGGAGGCGCTCTACCGGCAGTTCCACCTCGACGAGCCGTGGGACAGCGAGCACAACCTCGCGCTCGTGGCCCGCATGCCGAAGGTCTACGCCGACCCGGGCGCCGATCCGGCGGCCACCGCGGCGGGGCTGACGACCTTCCAGGTCTTCGCGGGCGAGGGGACGCCGTTCGCGGAACCGGGCAAGGGCCCGACGCTCCGCGGGATCACCGACGGCACGAGCAACACGATCGCCGTGGCGGAGATGCTCCCCGACCGGGCGGTGCCCTGGACCAAGCCAGAGGACCTCGACTTCGACGCCGACAAGCCGCTCGACGGCGTGGGCAACCCGCGCCGCCCGGGCGGCCTGTTCCTCATGGGGATGTTCGACGGCAGCGTGCGGACGGTCGATCCCTCGATCGACCCCGACACCTTCGGGGCCCTGGTCACCCCGGCCGGCGGCGAGACGATCCAACTGCCCTGATCCGGCGCCGCCGATCCTGCGCCGGCGACCGCGTCAGGCGATCACGCCGCGGACCACCGTGCCGTGAACGTCGGTGAGGCGGTAGTCGCGGCCACCGTGGCGGAAGGTGAGCCGCTCGTGGTCGATCCCCAGGAGCCACAGGATCGTGGCGTGGAGATCGTGGATGTGGACGCGGTCCTCGACCGCGTGCCAGCCGAAGTCGTCGGTGGCGCCGTGCACCATGCCGCCGCGCACGCCGCCGCCGGCCATCCACATCGTGAACCCGAAGGGATGGTGCTCGCGGCCGTCGGCGCCCTCGGCGGTGGGCGTGCGGCCGAACTCGCCCCCCCAGACGACCAGCGTTTCGTCGAGGAGGCCGCGGGCCCGGAGGTCGGCGAGCAGCCCGGCGATGGGGCGGTCGACCGCCCGGCAGCGGTCGGGGAGGTCGCGCTTCAGGCCCCCGTGCTGGTCCCAGAAGTTGTTGAAGGGGGCGGTGAAGAGCTGCACGAAGCGCACCCCGCGCTCCACGAGCCGGCGGGCGAGGAGGCACTGCCTGCCGAAGAGCCGCGTCGGCTCCTCGTCGGTGCCGTAGAGGCGGTGCGTGGCGGCCGTCTCGGCGGCCAGGTCGAACGCCTCCGGCGCCTCGGCCTGCATCCGGTAGGCGGTCTCGAAGGAGGCGATCCGGGCCTCGAGGTCGGCGGCGCCGGGGCGGTCGGCGGCGTGGAGGCGGTTCAATCGCGCGAGCGTGTCGAGCTTGGCCCGCTGCCGGCGCCGGTCGGCGTCGGGGGCGCCGAGGTCGGCGATCGGCACCGCGGGGTCGCGCACGAGCGTGCCCTGGTGGACGCTCGGCAGGAAGCTCGAGCTCCACAGCTGCGCGCCCTGGAAGACCGGCGAGGGTGAGACGACGATGAAGCCGGGGAGGTTGTCGTTCTCGCTCCCCAGGCCGTAGGTGAGCCAGGAGCCGAGGCTCGGCCGGGAGAAGGCCTGCTCGCCGGTGCACAGCTGCAACGCGGCGCCGGTGTGGTTGATGTTGTCGGCCACCATCGAGCGGATCACGCACACGTCGTCGATCCGCGAGGCGAGGCCGGGGAGGAGCTCGCTCACCTCGATGCCCGACGCGCCGTGGCGCGCGAACGACCAGGGGGAGGGGAGGAGGTTGCCGGTCTTCGTGCGCTCCAGCCGCGGCTTGTCGAAGGGGAGCGGCGTGCCGGCGTCCACGGCCAGCCGTGGCTTGGGATCGAGGAGGTCGACGTGCGACGGTCCCCCCGGCATGTAGAGGAAGATCACGCGCTTCGCGCGCGGGGGATGGTGGGGCAGGCCCGGGAGCACCCCCGCCGCCCGCGCCGTGCCACGCGCGAGGAGATCCCCGAGCGCGAGGAGGCCGAAGCCGCCGCCGACGCGCGCGAGCGCCTCGCGGCGGGGGAGCGGTCGCGGCGCGTCAGTCGACATGGACGAGCTCCGTCGCGCAGAGGAGGACATGGGCCAGCTCGGGCCAGCCCTCGGGGCCGCCGCCGGCCACGAGCTCGAGGGCCGCGGCCGTCTCCTCGGACCGCGGCGCGCGGCCGTAGAGGAGCCGCCAGGCCCGCTCCACGCGCCGCTCGGGGGCGTCGGGTGGGCCGTCGGGGACGTCGCGGGCCAGCCGTGCCGCCAGGTCGCGGGCCAGCCCGAGGACGAAGGGATTGTTCATGAGCCACAAGCTCTGCGGGGCGACGGTGCTCGTGTCGCGCCGCTCCACCGAGGCGTCGGGGTTGGCGGCGTCGAAGAGCGTGGCGAAGCCGGAGCGGTCCCAACGCGCGGTCTGCAGGTAGAGGCTGCGCCGTGGGAGGGCGACGTCGTGCGTGGCCGGCCCGCCGCGCGTGCGATCGAGCGTGCCCGCGGCGGCGAGCATCGCGTCGCGGATCGCCTCGGCCTCGAGGCGCCGGGCGCGGAAGCGGCCGAGGAGGACGTTCTCCGGATCGGCCTCGACCGCGGCGGCGCTCGCCGCCGCCGACTGCCGGTAGGTGGCCGAGAGGACGATCCGGCGGTGGAGGCCCTTGAGCGACCGGCCCCCCGCGCGGAAGGCGCGGGCGAGGAAGTCGAGGAGCTCGGGGTGGGAGGGGGGCTCGGAGTTGAGGCCGACGTTGCCGGCGGTGGCGACGAGGCCGCGGCCGAAGTGCCACTGCCAGACCCGGTTCACGATCACCCGGTCGGTGAGGGGATTGGCGGGGTCGACGAGGAACCGCGCCAGTTCGCGGCGGCCACTGCCCGACTCGACGCGCGGCGCGCCCGGTCCGGCGAAGAACGCCGGCATGCGCCGCGGCACCACCTCCCCGAGCCTGGCGTAGCTGCCGCGCACGTGGATCGGCACGTCCTGGATGCCGGGGAACAGTCCGCCCGGCACCCCCCCCTCGCTCACCGCCAGGGCCCGTGCCGGCTCCGGCGGCGTCGCGGCCGCCACGCGCGCCCGCTCGGCGAGGATCGCGAGCCGTTCGGGATCGTCGGCGGGGGCCGCGCCCCGGTCGAGGGAGGCAAGCGTGGCGTCGAGCTGGGCGCTCAGCGCCAGGCCCCGCTGCCGGGCGGCGGCGACGGCCGCGGGCACCAGCAGGCGGCGCTGGAGCGTGATCTCGCCCCCTTTCGTGCCCAGTTCCTCGAGCATCCGCGTGCTGTAGAAGATGCCGGCCAGGGCGTAGTAGTCGGCCTGCGAGACGGGATCGAATTTGTGGTCGTGGCAGCGGGCGCAGCCGAGCGTCATCCCCAGGAAGGCCTTGCCGACGGTGTCGATCTGGTCGTCGACCATGTCGGAGACCATCTTCTCCTTGTCGGCGTCGCCGCGGTCCCAGGCGCCGTTGACGAGGAAGGTCGTGGCCACGAGGCCGTCGGCATGGACGTCGCCGCCGTCGGGGGCCGGCAGGAGGTCGCCGCACACCTGCATCTCGACGAAGGTGTCGAAGGGGAGATCGCGGTTGAGGGCGTCCACCACCCAGTCGCGGTAGCGCCAGGCCTCCATCGGCTCGCAGACGGGGTTGCGGCCGCCGGGATCGCCGGCGTGGTAGTCGGCGTAGCGGACGACGTCGAGCCAGTGGCGCGCGAAGCGCTCACCGTGGGCCGGCGAGGCGAGGAGCCGATCCACGACGCGCTCGTGGGCCCCGGGATCCCGGTCGGCCAGGAAGGCGTCGATCTCCCCGGGCTCCGGCGGCAGGCCGGTGAGGTCGAAGGTCACACGGCGCAGCCACGTGCCCCGCTCCGCCTCCGGCGCCGGCTCGAGGCCGCGGGCCCGCAGGGCCGCGAGGACGAATCGATCGAGGTCGTCGCGCGGCCAGTCGCCGGCCACCGCCGGCGGCGCCGGCTCCCCCAGCGGCTGGAAGGCCCACCATGCCCGCTGGGCGGCCGAGGGCTCCCACGCGGCCGGGGTGGCCGCGGGGGCGGGGGCGCCCGAGAGCGAGCCCGGCGGCATCGGCGCGCCGGACGCCACCCACGCCTCGAGCGCCCGGATCGCGCCGTCAGGGAGCCGGCCATCGGGGGGCATGCGCGGGGCGTCGAGGTAGCGCACCGCCCGCACGATCGCGCTGGCTCCGGCGTCGCCCGGCACCACCGCCGGCCCCGAGGCCCCGCCGGCGAGGAGCCCCTCGCGCGAGTCGAGGCGCAGCCCCGCCTCGGCGTCGGGGCCGGCGTGGCACTCCAGGCAGCGTTCCACCAGGAGCGGCCGGATCGCCCGCTCGAAGTGCTCGAGCGCGTCGGCGTCGGCCGCCGGCACGCGGGCCGGGAGGGCCGCGGCGAGGGCGAGCGGCGCGAGGAGAGCGAGCGGACCGGGGCGCATGCGATCACCGCGCGTGCGGGGGCATCGGTCGGACGCCGGGGGGCTCGCCGGCGGCGTCGAAAGGGCCCCATGATACCCACGCGGACGGCAGGCCGGCGACGGCCTGGGGCGGACGACCGCGGGCGGATGGCATCGATGCCGCGTCGGAATGCCCGCGCGTGCCGATCGGCGGCCGAGTGGTGTCAGAAATCGAAGTCGACGCGCATGCCGTAGGCGTCGGTGAGGCTGTTGCCCCGCCGGGTGTCCTCGAGGAAGGCGCGGATGTAGTTGAATTTCCACCGCGCGTACGGGTTGAGATACCAGTTCAGGCCGATGGTGAAGTCGGTGAGGTTGTTGCCCTGGATGTTCTCGTCGTTGAGGACGATGTTCGAGAATCGGGCGGCCACCTCCCAGGCGCCGAGCCCGGTGCGGATCCCGCGGGCGTCGGTGCGGACGCGGAAGAAGTTCTCGAAGGGCTCGAGCCGGCGGTGGTGGCCGCGCTTGCGGTCATAGGGGCGGTGCTCGCCGGTGAGGAAGTAGCTCAACTGCGCCATGGAGCCGTTGAAGAACAGCGGCGGCCCGCCGATCTGATCGACCATGGCGAAGGCGTACTCCGCCTGCAGGGACAGCGGCCCGAGGATGAGGGCGAACTCGGGGTCGAAGAGCTGGAAGTCGCGCGCCGGGATGAAGCCCGTGTCGACGAAGATCGGCGCGAAGGGGCCCGGCTGGCCGCTGATGTAGTTGCTCGGGCTCGGCGGCCCCACCGGCCCGAAGACGCCGGCCGGCTGCTGCTTGCGGATCTCGGGCGTGTTGCGGAAGCGGACCTGGTTCTGCGAGGTG
>CAISKG010000066.1 GCA_903885855.1 uncultured Planctomycetaceae bacterium | reverse complement strand
GCACGCTGGCCCCGGCGGGGCGGCGGGGGAACGAGCCTCCGCCGGCCTGACCGCGGCGTACGATGATGGGGAGCGTGCCCGGAGTGGCCCCGATGCCCGTGCCTGTCGATCCGCCGAGACGATCCCCGACCCCCGGCCGCGCGCCCGCGGGGGCATGGGGCGTCGCGTGGCTGGCCGTCGCGCTCGGCGCCGCCGCGGCGCGGGCCGCCGACACCGCCCCGCGCTTCGACCGCGACATCCGCCCGATCCTCGCCGAGCACTGCCTGGGCTGCCACGGCCCCGACGCCGGCTCGCGCGAGGCCGAGCTGCGCCTCGACGAGGCGGCGGGCGCCGTGCCGCAGGCCATCGTGCCCGGCAACCCGGACTCGAGCCCCCTGCTCGCGCGCGTGACCTCCACCGACCCGCTCACGCGCATGCCGCCGCCGGCGCACGGCCCGGGGCTCACGGCCGCCGAGACGGATCTGCTGCGGCGCTGGATCGCGGCCGGCGCCCCGTACGAGCGGCACTGGGCCCTGGAGCCGATCCGCCGCCCCGCCGTGCCCGCCACCGACCGCCCCGCCGCCACCGACATCGACCGCTTCCTGGCCGCGTCCCGTGCCGCGCGCGGCACGCCCGAGCCCGCGCCGATCGACCGCCGCCGCCTCATCCGTCGGGCGACCTTCGATCTCACGGGTCTCCCGCCGGAGTGGGCCGACGTCGAGGCCTTCCTCGCCGACCCCGCCCCCGACGCCGAGGCCTTCGCCCGCGTCGTCGACCGGCTCCTCGCCTCGCCGCGCTACGGCGAGCGCTGGGGTCGCCATTGGCTCGACATCGCGCGCTACGCCGACACCCACGGCGGCAGCGCGATCGGCTTCGTGAAGTTCCCCTTCTCCTACACCTACCGCGACTACGTCGTGCGCTCCTTCAACGAGGACGTCCCCTGGGATCGGCTCATCACCGAGCAGATCGCGGCCGACCAGCTCGGACTGTCGGAGAACGACCCGGCGCTGGCCGGGCTGGGCTTCCTCACCATCGGGATGCAGTTCCGCAACCGCTTCGACCTCCTCGACGACCAGATCGACGTCGTCAGCCGCGGCCTGATGGGACTCACGATCGCCTGCGCCCGCTGCCACGACCACAAGTACGATCCCGTCACCACCGAGGACTACTACGCCCTCGCGGCCACGTTCGCCCCCAGCCGGCCGCCCGATCTGCCGCCGGTGATCGGCAGCCCGCCCCCCTCCCCGGCGCGCGACGACTACGACCGCGAGCTCGACCGGCGCCGCACGGTGCGCGACGACATGGCCCGCGACCAGATCGCGGTCATGCAGGGGCGGCTGCGGATGCAGGTCGGGCTCTACCTCCGCGAACTCGCCAAGGGGACTCCCGAGCAGGATCTCTCCAGCGCCTTCCTCTCCTTCCGCACCGACGACGTCCGCCCCCACGTGCTCGACCGGTGGCGTGAGTACCTGGCGGCCATGTCCGCCGACGATCCGGTCTTCGGGCCGTGGGTGAGGCTCAGGGGGCTCCCCGCGGAGGGATTCCACGAGCAGGCGGCGGCGCTGCTGGCGGCGCTCGGCGCGGAGAACGGCGATCCGGCCGCCGCCGCCGCCAGAAACGGCCTCGGCGACGCCACGCCGAAGTGGAATCCGCTCGTCCTGGCCGCGCTTCAGGAGCGGTCGCCGGCCGCGCTTCTCGACGTGGCCGACGCCTACGGGGCCCTCTTCGCCACCGTCCACCGCCAGTGGCTCGCGGCGCTGGCACAGACGGCGGAGGAGGCGGCGGCGGCGGAGGGCGTGGTGCCCGACGAGGACGCGCGTCACCTCGTCGTCAACAGCCCGATCCAGCGCCAGCTGCGCCATCACCTCCTCGCCCCGGGCACGCCCACGGCGGTGGAGGGGGATCTGGCGCGGCAGCTCCTCAACCGCACCGTCCAGGACACGCTCGCCGGCAAGTCGGGCGCGATCCACGAGCTGCACCTCGCCTCCCCGGGCTCGCCGCCGCGCGCGATGACGCTCTTCGAGCAGCGCGACGCGCCGCCGACGCACGTCCTGCGGCGCGGCAGCGCCCTGGATCGCGGCGCCGTCGTCGCGGCCCGTTTCCCGGCGGCGCTCTCCCCGCCCGATGCCGCGCCCTTCCCCGAGGGGAGCCGCCGCCTGGGCCTGGCGCGGGCGCTGGTGGCCGCGGAGAATCCGCTCGTGCGCCGCGTGATCGTCAACTGGGCCTGGCAGCACCATTTCGGCGAGGGGCTCGTGCGCACGCCGGACGACTTCGGCACGCGCGGCCGCCCCCCGGCGCAGCCCGAGCTGCTCGACTGGCTCGCCGAGACGTTCCGCGAAGAGGGCTGGTCGCTCAAACGCCTCCACCGCCGGATGATGCTCACCGACGCCTACCGGGCCGCCGCGGCGGAGGACCCCGCAGCCCGGGTCGCCGACGCCGAGAACGAGACGGTGTGGCGGATGCCGCGCCGGCGGCTCGACCTCGAGGCGATGCGCGACGCGATGCTCGCCGTCTCCGGCGAGCTCGACGCCACCATGGGCGGTCCGCCGGTCGACCTGGCCGCCACGCCGACCGTCCCGCGCCGCACGCTCTACGGCTTCGTGAACCGCGACATCGTCTCGTCGCTCGAGGGCACCTTCGACGGCGCCAATCCCGCCGCCTGCACCGCCCGCCGGCCCGACACCACGATCCCCCAGCAGGCGCTCTTCGCCCTCAACTCGGCCTTCGTCCAGGACCGGGCGGCGGCGTTCGCGGCCGCCGCGGCCGCGGCGGTGCCCGACGGCGGCGCGGCGCGGGTGGAGTGGATGATCCGCCGGGCGCTCTCGCGCCCGGCGGCGGCCGAGGAGACGGCCGCGACGCTCGACTACCTCGCCCGCGAAGCGGCGCTGCCCGGCACCCCCGCCGAGGCCCCCTGGCAGCGCTTCGCCCACGTCCTCCTGGCCTCGAACGAGTTTCATTTCCCCGACTGACCCCGCCGCGCGCCGGCGCGCCATCCCCGCCATGCCCTCCGCTCCCCCCCCCGTGCCGGCCTCGCCCTTTCCCCGCCGCGCGTTCCTGCGCTCGGGGGGCATGGGCTTCGGATCGCTCGCACTGGCCGGCTTGCTCGCACGCGAGGGCGCGGCGGCCTCCCTCCCGACCCACTTCGCCCCCCGTGCGAAGCGCGTGATCCACGTCTTCCTGAACGGCGGCATGTCGCAGGTCGACACCTTCGACCCGAAGCCCGAACTGCAGGCCCGCGGGGGCCAGATGCTCCCCTTCGACAACCTGCAGACGGAGCGCAAGACCGGCGTCGCCCTCCCCTCCCCCTTCGCCTTCACGCGCCACGGCGAGAGCGGCATCCCGATCAGCGAGATCTTCCCCTGCCTCGCGCGGCACGCCGATGATCTGGCCGTGATCCGCTCGATGCACGTCGAGCTGCCGAACCACGAGATGTCGCTGATGCTGATGAACACCGGCCACATGCGGCAGGTGCGCCCCAGCTTCGGATCGTGGCTGACGTGGGGGATGGGGCAGGAGAACGACGACCTCCCCGGCTTCATCGCCCTGGTGCCGGGGGGCATGCCGGTCGGAGGCGCCGGCAATTGGCGCGCCGCCTTCCTCCCCGGCGCCTTCCAGGGCACGCACGTCGACACCTCGAAGGCCGATCCGGCCGACCTCATCGAGCACATCCGCAACGCGCGGATGGCGCCCGAGCGCCAGCGGGAGCAGTTCGCCCTTCTCCGGTCCTTCAACGCGCGCCACGCCCTGGAGCGGCCCGGCGACGAGGCCCTCGAGGCCCGCATCCGCTCCTTCGAGCTGGCCTACCGGATGCAGCTGGAGGCCACCGACGCCTTCGACGTCACCCAGGAGCCGAAGCACGTCCTCGAGGCCTACGGCCCCGGCCCCCAGAACCGCCAGCTCCTCATGGCGCGGCGCCTGGTGGAGCGCGGCGTGCGCTTCGTGCAGACCTGGCACGGCAATCTCCAGCCCTGGGACAGCCACTCCAACATCCGCGACGAGCACACGAAGGTGGCCCGCGAGTGCGACCAGGGGCTGGGCGCCCTGCTGGCCGACCTCACGGCCCGCGGGATGCTCCACGACACGCTCGTGCTCTGCACGGGCGAGTTCGGCCGGACGCCGAGCGTGGAGATGGGCACCAACGGCGCGGGGGCCTCGCAGGGGCGCGACCACAACCACTGGGGCTTCTCCCTGTGGCTCGCCGGCGGCGGCGTGAAGGGGGGCACGATCCACGGCGCCACCGACGACTTCGGCTTCCGCGCGGTGCAGGATCCGGTCAGCGTGCACGACCTGCACGCCACGATGCTCCGCCTCCTCGGCTTCGACCACACGCGGCTCACCTACCGCTACGCCGGCCGCGACTACCGCCTCACCGATCTCGAGGGCGAGGTGGTGACGCCGATCCTGGCCTGAGCCGCCCCCGGGCGGGCTACTCCAGGCCGTAGGCGCCGGCCATCGGCAGGTCGATGCCGGAGCGGCTGGCGAACTGCGTCCGCGACAGGAAGCGCGGCTCGAGGTTGAACGTCACGCCGACGTTGTTGCGGCTGTAGTCGACGTTGAAGCCGAACGTCATGAGGAACGACTCGCCGATCCGCGTCAGCTGGAAGTTCTGCCCGATGTTCATGCCGCGGAGATTGAGCGCCGTGCCGAACGAACTGGCCCACTTCGGGCTCATGCGGTAGGTGTAGGAGCCGACGAGCACGCTGGCGTCGATCGGCCCGCCGAATTCGTTGAGCCCGATGTAGAAGCTGCCGCGCGGCGAGCGGGCCAGCAGCGCCCCGACGGTGTACAGCTGCTGGCCGCCGTCGAAGAAGTCGACGTCGGCGGTGGAGAGGATCGTCGTCCGGTCGCCGACGTGCCAGCGGAAGTCGTACTGCCACAGCCCCATCACCTGGCCGAAGTTCTGCCCCGTGACCGGGAACAGCTCCCCGTCGACGTCGAGCGTGATCCAGTCGATGATCCGCCGGTTGCCCGCCGGCCCGCGCTTCGTCTGCCAGCGCTGCCGGGCCGCCAGCCGGAAGGCGGTCAGATCCTGGGCGATCTCGGTGGGGCCGGTCACCCAGCCCCCCATGCCGCGGCGCACCAGGTAGGAACGCGGGTCGTACTTCCCCTCGGGGCCGAAGACGGTGGCGAGGGGAAGGGGCGTGGCCTGACCCGGGATGGCGCCGAAGTCCCAGTAGGGGATGTTGCGCCGGTACTGGTTGATCGTGTCGTCGTCGATCTGGTCGTAGAGCGGCAGCTGGTTCATGTCCTGGGTGGAGTCGGCGTAGGAGAACTCCGCCTCGAACACCACCTTGTGGGCCAGCCCGTGGACGTTCCACAGCTGGCTCTCGACCGCGTTGTCGGCCGTCCACAGCGGCAGGCTGGAGCGGACCCCCACCTGCCCGTAGGCCCGGTCGAGCGGCGACTGTGACAGATCCTGCCCCCAGTGCGCCAGCTCGCCCAGCGCGTAGGGGACGATCTTCACCGGGCCCGCCTGGAAGGGGAGATCGAGTTCGTGGCGCGTCGCGAGGCGCTCGCCGATGACGTTGGCCTCGTAGGGGAGCGTGGTCCAGTAATTCAAGCCCTGGCCCACGGTCGGCGTCTGGGGGAGGTTCTGCCGGGCGTAGGTGATGTTGCTGTGCTCGTACCAGCTGACGGCGTCGCGCAGCAGCGGCTGCCCCATGAAGTAGTGGTCGAGGCGCGGCCACCACTCGGTCTGCGTGAAGAACGGATCGACCCTGACGCTCGTCAGCAGGCGCAGCTCGCGGTTGTCGACGGGCCGGCGCAGGTCGAGCCAGGTGCGCTGCTCGTAGCCCTCCTCCCACTCCGCCTCGTAGTACTCCTCGAGGAAGTTCATGTCGCTGATCCAGCCCGCCGTGCCGCGCACCTGCCAGCCGGCGGCGAGATCCTGACGGTGGCGCCAGAAGGCCCGGCCGCGGAAGGCGTTGGGGTAGGTGAAGTCGCGGCGGTAGAGGCCGAGGTTGTCGATGCCGCTGTCGCCGATCACCCAGGCGTCGAGGACGCCGTTGGCGGGCGTCCCGAGGCGGAGGAAGTCGGGGCGGTTGTAGAGCAGCGCCGTGCCGCCGCCGAAGCCGCGGTAGCTGAGATAATCGGCGTCGAAGTTCCAGTCGACGCCGTCGGGCGGGCGACGCCAGCCGAGCACCTGGAAGGCGTCCCAGCTGGTGAGCAACTGCGTGCCGAAGATCCGGTCGTTCTTCACCTGCACGTTGTTGACGTAGAAGGTGGGCTTCTTGGCGTTGGTCGCCAGCACCGGCCACCACAGCACCGGCACGCCCGCCATGGTGACCGTGTTGCCCCGGCTGGTGATGAACTGCTGGTGCTCGACGACCGGCTCGCCGGTGGCGGCGTCGAGGAGCGGCTGGCCGTCGGGACCGGCCAGCGGCACCTGCTCGTCGGTGAATTCGAGCTGCCGCGAGCGGAACTCCCAGGTCGGCACGCCGAGACGGCTCGAGGTCACGCCGCTGCGCTCGGCGACGAATCGGCTTCGATCGACCTGGCGGAGGACGTCGGCGCGGAGGCGGACGAGGCCGGCGTAGTTGTCCACGGGGGTCAGCACCGTGGCCCCGGTGATCACGCCTGAGGAGCGGGGGACGTCGTAGAACATGCTCATCGCCTCGACGACGCGCTGCCCCTGGCGGAAGACCACGTTCCCCTCGAGATACAGCTCGAGCGGGGCGTCGGCCGGCTGGGCGGCGTTGCCGTCGAGTTCGGGCTGGGTGCCGCTGCGCGTCCAGAGGACGACCCGATCGGCGGCGATGTCGAGCGGGCCGGCGGGATCGACGCCGTCGACCACGAGATTCACCCCCGACGTGATCACCCCCACCCACTCACCGCCGGCGGGGCTGGGAAACCAGCGCACCGACAGCGGCGTGCTCGAGCGCGGGAAGGCGCGGATCCGGCGCGTCGGCGCCGCCACCGCCACCCCTGGGGGCGCCGGGGGGGCAAACTCGTTGAACTGCGCGGGCCGGGCCTCGGCGTCGTCGGCCGTGTACTGCACCTGCTCGACGCCGGTGCCGGCGGCGACCGGCGCTTCGGCGGGGAGCGCGCCGCGGGCCCGCGCCACCTCGGCCGACACCTCGGCCGGCGCCTCGTAGACCGGCGGCGTCCCCGCGGCCGGGACCACGCTCGCGAAACGCAGACGCGGCTCGCGGCGCGTCCAGAAGCGCCCCGTCCAGCGCGGCCCGCGCACGACCGAGAGCCCCGGATCGTCGGCCGCGGCCGACGACTCGGCGGCCGTGACGGTGACGTCGCCCGCCATGCGCACGAGCATCCCGCGCACGGGCGGCTGCGGAGGCGCGTCCCATCCGTTTCCTGCGTCCGCCTCCCCCTCCGTCGGTTCGGCGGCGGCGGGGCCGGGATCCTGCTCGATCCACACCACCGCCTCGTGGGCCTCGGCGACCGTGGGCCCCTGCTCGACGCGCACGCCGCCGGTGAGGTGCCAGACGTCGTAGGCGCCCTCGGTCCATCGCGCCGCCTGCGCGGCGCGAATGGCGACCGGCTCCGAGGGATCGACCGCCGGCACCTCGATGCTCTGCGCCTCGGCGATCGCCGCGGCGAGGCCGCGCGCCGGCAACGACG
>CAISKG010000065.1 GCA_903885855.1 uncultured Planctomycetaceae bacterium | reverse complement strand
CCGCCCCGCCGGCGGCGCGGGGGGCAGGAGGAGCGTGCCGAGCGGCTGGAGGAGGCCGGCCAGGAGGAAGGCGCCGGGGGCGTCGAGCCACGCCGCGACGGGGCCGGCGAGCCAGGAGCCGAGGCTCGTGGCCAGGTTCATGAGGGCCATCGAGGCGGTGAACTGCGTCGCCGCCACGGCCGGCGTCGAGACGCGCATGAAGAGCGCGAAGAACGACACCGAGATCGTGGCCAGACAGGCCTCGTGGATCCCGATCCAGGCCCAGATCGTCATCTCGTGCTCCCACCAGGCGGGGCGGGCGGCCAGGAGGATCCAGCTCGTCGCCAGGATCGCGTTGGCCGCCAGAGCGGTGATCCTCGGGCCGGCGGATGCCGCGATCAACCCCGCGGTGCAGGCCGCGAGGAAGCCGACGAGATTCCCGAAGCCACCCGTCACCTCGGCGAAGCGCGCCTCGCTCCAGCCCAGCACCCGGAAGAGATGGTCGGTCATGACGACGTACAGGCACGCCGGGAGGATCTTCACGAGCACCGCCCCGAGGCCGACGCGCAGCGCCGCCGGCCGCGCCATCGCCGCGGCCAGCGCGGCGAAGCCCGCGCGGAGGGGGGGCGCGGATGGCGCCGCGCCGGGCGGGCCGTCGCCCCGGCGCCAGCCCGGGAGCAGGCGGTCGCCGGGGCGCTCGCGGATGGCCAGGACGGCGAGGAACGTGAGCGCCTGGATGGCGACCATCACGGTCACCGCCGCCGCAAGCCCGCCGTCTGCCATCACGAGGCCGAGACCGGCGCCGCCGAGGGCCGTGCCCGCGTACGAGGCGCCGTACATCAGGCCGCTGGCACGCTCGCGCTCCGTCCCCTCGAGCATGTCGCAGGCCAGGGCGTCGATGGCCACGTCCTGGAGGCCGACGAAGACGTTGTGGAGGAGCACGAGCCAGCCCAGCAGCGCGACGTCGCCGCGCGCGAGCACGAGCGCGAGCCCGGTGACGATCATCATCGCCTGCGCCACCAGCAGCCAGGGGCGCCGCCGGCCGAGGGGGGCGAAGAGCCCCGAGTCGACGAGCGGGCCCCAGGCCCACTTGAAGCTCCAGGGCAGCACCGCCAGGGAGATGATCGTGCCCACCGCGGCGGCGCCGGCGGCCTCGCGCCCCGCCAACCACGCGGCCAGCGCCACCGTCACGAAGCCGAAGGGCACGCCCTGGGCGACGTAGATCCCCGTGCAGAAAGCGAGCCGGACGGCCGGCCGCGTGGCGAGCGAGAAGGGGGCGGGCATGGCGGGAGCGTACCGCGGGCCGCCGGGCCGCTGGTAGAGTGCGGCCGCTCGAGTGCCCCCGTGGGAGTCCGCCCATGCCCCCGTCGTTCCCCGTCGCCCCCCGCCCGCTCCGCGCGTGCGGCCTCCTCGTGGCCGCCCTTCTCGCCGCGGCGCCGCTCGCGGCCCCGCCGGCCCGCGCCGCGGTGACGCTCGCGCCGTTCTTCGGCGACCATGCCGTTCTCCAGCGCGACCGGCCGCTGCCGGTGTGGGGGCGCGCCCGGCCCGGCGAGCGCGTGGCGGTGCGCTTCGGCGGGGCGGCGGCCGAGACCGTCGCCGATGCCGACGGGGCGTGGAGCGTCGAACTGCCGGCGCTTCCGGCCTCGTCGGAGCCGCGCGACCTCGTCGTCGCCGGCGACGACACCGTCGTGGCCCGTGACGTCGTCGTGGGCGACGTGTGGCTGGCCAGCGGACAGTCGAACATGGACTGGAGCCTCGGCGGCTGCGACGCCCCCGAGGAGGTCGCCGCCGCCGAGCATCCCGGCATCCGCCACTTCCGCGTCACCATGCACTTCGCCGCCGCGCCGCAGCGGGAGTGCGGCGGGGCCTGGCAGCGCTGCACGCCCGAGCACGCCCCCGGATTCAGCGCCGTGGGCTACGCCTTCGCGCGGCGCGTCCACCGCGACACCGGCGTGCCGGTGGGGATCCTCCTTTCGAGCGTGGGGGGCACGAACATCGAGTGCTGGATGCGGCAGGAGACGCTCCTGGGGACGCCGGAGCTCGAGCCCTTCGCGGCGCTGATGCGCGCGTCGCTCGAGACGCACGACCGCGAGCTGCGCGCCGCCCTGCCGGCGGTGGAGGCCTGGACGCGCGCCGCACGCGAGGCCGAGGGGGCGGGAAGGCCGGTGCCGCTGCCCCCCGCGATCCCCCCCTTTCCCTTCGGCGAGCAGGGGCACCGGCCGCGCTGCGTGACGCTCCACAACGGCATGATCGAGCCGCTGCTGCCGCTGGCGATCCGGGGCGCGATCTGGTACCAGGGGGAGAGCAACGCCGGCGGGCCGGTGGAGTGCGCGCAGTACGTCGCCAAGAAGCGGGCCCTCGTCGCCGACTGGCGCCGCTTCTTCCGCGATCCGGAGCTCCCCTTCTATTACGTGCAGCTGGCGGCGTGGCTCGCCCCCACCGACGACCCGGCCGGCGGCGACGGCTGGGCGGCCTTCCGCGACGCGCAGCGCCTCTGCCTCGCCATCCCCGGCACCGGCATGGCCTCGGCGATCGACGTCGGCGACGCCGGCGACATCCACCCCCGCAACAAGTTCGACGTCGGGGAGCGGCTGGCACTGGCGGCCCTGGCGGGCACCTACGGGCGCGGCGGGGAGTCGAGCGGGCCGCTCTTCCGCCGGCTCGTCGTCGCCGGGAACGTCGCCCGGGTGGAGTTCGACCACCTCGGCGGCGGCCTCATGGTGGGGCGCAAGGAGGGGCGGGCCCCGGTCGCGGAGGTGCCCGGAGGGACGCTTGCGCGCTTCGCGATCGCAGGCGCCGACCGGCGCTGGCAGTGGGCCGACGCGCGGATCGTGGGGGACGCGGTGGAATGCACGCATCCGTCGGTGCCCGAGCCGGTCGCGGTGCGCTACGCCTACTCGATGAACCCCGCGGGGGCCAATCTGTACAACCGCGCCGGACTGCCCGCCTCCCCCTTCCGCAGCGACGACTGGTGAGCGCGGCCCCGCTCCCCGGGAGGGGAGGCCCGTAGGGTAGACTCTCGGGGACGGTGGCATACGCCATCGGTGACCCCTTTCCCCTTGTGGGCACCCTGAAAAAAAGCCGAGGTTTTTCAGGGTTGCCCGCCGCCGCTTCCGGCGGCGGATCACGTCGTCCACAGCCTGCCAGCCCACCATGAACGGCGATCCCGCCACCACCGCCGCACCCTCCGCCGCCCCCGCCACCGCCCTGCCGCGGCGGCGCAGGTGGGCCCGGGCGGTGGTGTTGCTGGCGCTGCTGTCCGGCGCGGCCGCCGCGGCCTGGCGCGATCCGGCACTGCCGGGCAAGGCCCTCGGGCTGGCGTCGGGCTGGCTCGAGCAGGGGCGGGCCTTCTTCTCCCCCCCCGCCCCCGCCGGCAAGGGCGGACCCCCGCGGATCGTGCCGGTCACGGCCGTCGAGGCCCGTCTCGGCGACATGGATCTGCACCTCAACGGTCTTGGCACCGTCGTCGCCTCCAACACCGTCACCGTCCGCAGCCGGGTCGAAGGGGAGCTCGTCGAGGTGGCCTTCACCGAGGGGCAGCCGGTCGAGGCGGGCGACCTCCTGGCGCGCGTCGATCCGCGCCCCTACGAGGTGCGCCTGCGGCAGGCCGAGGCGCAGCTGGCCCGCGACGAGGCGGCGCTCTCGGCGGCCGAGCTCGATCTGGCCCGCTACGAGTCGCTCGCCGACCTGCGCCAGGTGACGCAGCAGCAGATCGATGCCCAGCGGGCGCTCGTGCGCCAGGCGGACGCCGCCACGCAGCTCGACCGCGGCCTCATCGACGACGCCCGGCTGCAGCTCGATTACTGCCGGATCGTGGCCCCGATCACCGGCCGCATCGGCCTGCGGATGGTGGACGCCGGCAACATGGTCCGCGCCGGCGATCCGGCGGGGCTGGCCCTCATCGCCAGCGTCCATCCGATCACCGTCACCTTCACGATCCCGCAGGACGAGATCGTGCGCGTGCAGCGGGCGCTGGCCGCCGCCGGCAGCCTGCCGGTCGAGGCCTGGAACCGCGACTTCCAGGTGCGGCTCGCCTCCGGAGCGCTGACCGCGATCGACAACCAGGTCGACCCCGCCACCGGCACCGTGAAGCTCAAGGCGCTCTTTCCCAACGAGGACGACACCCTCTTCCCCAACCAGTTCGTCAACGCGCGGCTCCTGGTGGAGACGCTCCGCGGCGCCACGCTCGTGCCGGCCGCGGCGCTGCAGCGCGGGCCGGAGTCGAGCTTCGTGTGGGTGGTGCAGGCCGATTCGACCGTCGGCCTGCGGATCGTGCAGCCGGGGCCGTCGCAGGGGGACGTCGTCGTGATCGCCAGCGGCCTCGAGCCGGGGGAGTTGGTGGTCACCGACGGGATCGACAAGCTCTCGCCGTCGGCCAAGGTGACGGTGCGGGGGCGGAGGGGCGAGGAGGCCGCCGCCGCCGAGCCGCCGCGGCGCGACGCCGCCGGG
>CAISKG010000064.1 GCA_903885855.1 uncultured Planctomycetaceae bacterium | reverse complement strand
TCCTTCCCCTCGACGATCGAGACGAGCGCCGGCACCGCCTCGGCGGCATCGGCGCCGATCGAGGCCACGGCCACCGCGGCGTCGCCACGGACGGCCGGGTCGGCGTCGGCCAGCGCGGCCACGAGCGTGTCGACGGCCGGCTTCGCGTTCGAACCGGCGGCCGCGAGCAACTCCATGGCCACGGTGCGCACCGCGGGGTTGCCGAGGGCTCCCTCGAGGGCGCCGACGGCGGTGGGGCCGAGCCGGGCCAGCGCCGCGGCTGCCGCCGAACGCACCCCCGGGTGGGCGTCCTCGAGGAGCTTCACGAAACGCTCGGCCAGCGCCCCCTCCTGCGCGTCGTCGATGCTGCCGGCGAGATCGGGCAGTGCGTGGAGGGCGGCGATCTTCACGTTGGGACGGTCGGCATCCATGGCGCCGGTGAGCAGGCCGAGCGACGTCGACACCAGCGCCGCATCGTCCGGGTGGATCCGGGCGCGGGCCCAGGCGGCGACACCGGCGAGGAACGGATCGGCGTCGGCGGCGGCCTTCTCGAGGGCCGCGTCCGCGGCCGCGGCCCGCATGCGACCCAGGGCGAAGGCGGCGGCGGAGCGGACCGTGCTGTCCGACGAATCGAGCGCCGTGGCCAGCTCGTCGGCGGCCTCGGCAGCCGGCTCGCCGATGGCGGCCAGCGCGAGCATGGCCTGGAGACGCTCCTCGGGCTCGCCGGCGAGCGTTGCGGCGGCCAGGGCCGGGGTCGCCTGGGCGGCATCGGGACCGATCTCCGCCAGGGCCACCTCGGCCCAGTAGCGCGACTTCGGGTCCTTGAGGGATTCGACGAGCATCGGAACGGCCCCCGCGCCGAGATCGGCGAGCGAGTGGAGCGATTCCACCACCACCGCCGGATCTGCGTCGGCCAGCGAGTCGTCGATCATGGAGGCCTGCTTGGCCGGATCGGCGACGAGCGCGGCGATGGCCCGCAGCGCGGCCCGGCGAACGCGGGCATCGGGATGGACCGCCGCCTTGCCGACCGCCGCGGCGGCTTCGGCGTAGATCTTCGCGGCCTCCTCCGGGATCTCGGTGCGCCCGTCGTCGGCGCGGATCGCGCGGATCGCGGCCGCGGACTGCGTGCAGACGATCGGATCGGCGTCGCTCAAGAGAAGCTCGGCGAGCTTGGGGATCACCGGGATCGCGTCCTCGCCGATGGCCCCCACGGCGCGGGCCGCGTGCCAACGGACGCGGACATTGTCGGTGTCGAGGGCCTTGACGATCGCGTCGAGGGCCGGCTTGGCGTTCTGCCCGAGGTCGGCCAGAGCGTCGATGGCGCGCACGCGGCCGTCCTCGTCGGCGGCGGAGCCGAGGGTGGCGAGGAGTTCGGCCACGGCGGCGGCGCCCGGTGCGGCGTCGGTGGCTGCGGCGGTCGGGGGGGCGACGGGGGGCGTGGTCGGCGCCGCGGGCTGGGGGCGGCGCGGCACCGGGCCCGCCACCGGTTCGTGGGGCGCCGGTTCACCGAGGTCGACCTGCGGCGGCTGCTGGGCCGGCTTGGCGACCGTCTTCGGCTTGCTGCAGCCTCCCACCCCGACGATCACGATGCCGGCGATCACGATCGCGCTGGAAAACCTCATGGCCGAGAACCTCATGTCGATACGCTCCGGGAAAGAACGGTCCTTCCAAGAACCCATAGCATCGCCGGGGGCGCTCATCCCCGCTGCGCCCCTGGAAGGGCCCACCGATTCGGCCCCCGTCCATCCTACGACCGGCACCACCGCGCCAGGCCGACCCGCCGCCGACCAACCCGCCGCCGCCGGGGCGACCGGCCGCCAGGCCGACGGACACCGGGGCGGAACCGACGTCGCCCGGCCCTGAGCGGAAGAGTATACTGCGGGGTGGTTTTCTCCCACGGCGGATTCCCGGTGGTCCGCCGCGGGATCACGGCTTGCACGGCAGGCAACGGTGTTCCACGTTTGTCTGCTCCCCCGTCGCCACAGGCCGGCCCGACCGCCGGCCCGCGACACGCCGTCGCCGACCATCGCTCCCCCACCCCATTCCCATCTCCCGACTCCGAGAGACCGGCCATGACCCGCACGATCCCCGCTCCCGCCCCCCGTCGTACGCTCCATGCCGTGCTGCTCGCCGTCGGCGCGCTCGTCGTCGTCGACGCGGCGGCGGCCCCGGCCCGCGCCCAGTGGGGAGGAGGCTGGGGGGGATGGGGCATGGGCGGCGGCTACGCCTCCACCGCGGGCCAGGCTGCGGCGTACGGCATGTCGGACATCATCCGTTCGGAGGGCTACGCGAACCTGCAGAACTCGGAGGCCGCCAAGAACTGGGAGGATGCCAAGTCGAAGGACATCCAGAACCGCCAGCAATGGACCGACGCGTTCTTCGACATGCGCCGCACCAACCGCGAGGCCCGCAAGGCCGAGGCGGGGCCGGCGGTCACCCGTGATCAGGCGATCCGCTTCGCCAAGAGCGCCGCTCCGCCGCGCCTCACCTCGGCGCAACTCGATCCCGTGACGGGCCACATCGAGTATCCGATGGTCCTCACCGACACGATCTACGACCCCTTCCGCCGCGATCTCGACAAGCTGTTCGCGGACCGCGCCGCCACCGGCGGGAGCCTGCAGTTCGAGGAGTTCCAGAAGATCCAGGGGACGGTCTCGAAGTTCATCGAGGCCCTGAAGCAGAACGTCAGCCGCTATCCCGCGGGCGATTACGGCAGGGCCAGGACGTTCCTCAACAGCCTCGCCAACGAGCCGCGCTACCCTGCGGGCTGAGTCGTGGACCGGACCGTGGGCCGGGTCGTCGGCCTCGCGCGCCCACGCTGTCCGAGCGACGCCCTCGGGCGGCACGACGTCGAGGGCGGGCGCTCGCCTCCGGATTCCGGGCGGTGAGCAGCCCGTGCCCGGCGGACGCACGCATCGATCCAGGAATGCCCCGGCCTGGGTGAGCTAGGCGGAGTGCCCACCCAAGCCGTTGGGGCATCCTTCTGGACGGTGCACCGACACCTGGCAAGGGCGTCGGGAAACGATCACGGGCGACGCGCACGTCACCGCGCGGGGATCACTTCGAGGAACGCGGCTCCGCGGTGGTGGTCGCCGACGACGGGATCATCGATTCCAGGCGAGGCATCGGCTTTCCGATCCGGACGGCCAACGTCTCCGCCGCCTCGGTCGCACAGAGGAATCGCATGGTGGGCCCTCACGGTGGCACTCGTGGATCCGCACGCCGCCCCGACGGGTGCCGGAGGCGGCCACGGGGATCCGCAGCACCTGCCGCGGATCTCCCCGACCTGCCCAATCCTGAATACAAATGCCGTGCCGGAACGGAACGGTGCGGTCAGGATTTCCCTCCGTCGTCCCGCCACCGCCACGCTGCCCCGGTTTTCGAGCCGTTTTTCGCCTCGGTGGGCGGCGTGCCCCCGGCTGTCCCACGTCCGACGATCGCCGCCCCGTGCTCCCCCGGCGCGGTTTGCGGGCAGATCGATGCCCTCTCTCCATGCACGAGCCGCTCGAACGGTCATCCGCCTGCCCCCAGCGAGCCCGAGCGTGATTCTCCAGGCCCCCTCGCCCCTCACGCCCCAGAGCCGACGGCAACTCGTCGCGGCCCTCGCCGAGCGGTTCCCCGCCGCCGACCCCGCGTGCGCCGACTGGGACGCCCAACCCCGCGGAGGCCGCGCCGCGGCGCTCGAGGCGCTCGAGCGGATCGATCCCGTCGCGTACGCCGCGACCCGCAACCACGTCGGCGGGCGGGTGACCGGGCTCTCCCCCTGGATCCGCCACGGCGTGCTCGGCCTGGCGGAGGTACGGGACCGGGCCCTCGCCCTCGCCGGCGGCCCGTCCGGTGCCGAGAAGCTGGTGTCGGAACTGGCCTGGCGCGACTACTGGCACCGGGTCGAAGGCACGCTCGGCGATCGAATCCGCGCGGCGATCGAGCCGCCGGCGGCGGTGCCGCGTGCCCCGTGGGGGGCGGAGCTCCCGGCCGACGTCGCCGCGGCGGCGACCGGCGTGGCGTGCATCGACGGATTCGCGAGGAAGCTCGTCGACACCGGCCACCTCCACAACCACGAGCGCATGTGGCTGGCCGCCTGGCTGGTGCACGTCCGCGGCGTCGACTGGCGCGCCGGTGCCGACTGGTTCCTGCGCCACCTCGTCGACGGTGATCCCGCCAGCAATCATCTGTCGTGGCAGTGGGTGGCGGGCACCTTCTCCGCCAAGCCCTATCTGGCACGACGTCGGACCATCGAGGGCTGCACCGACGGCGTCCATTGCCGGGGCTGCGCGCTGGCGGAGGCCTGTCCGTTCGACGGCGACGACGACACCCTGGCGGCGGCGATGTTCCGCGGGCCGGCGTCGCGCCCCTCCCTGCGCATCCCGCCATCCGCCCCGTGGCGGCCGGCGACGGAGGGCCCCCCTCCGACGCGGCCCCTGGTGTGGCTGTCGCTCGACGCGGCGTCGACGGTGAATCCGGCCCTGCTGCGGCATCCGGATGCGCCACGCGTGCATCTGGTGGACCCTGCGTGGCTGCAGTCGGAGCGACCGTCGCTCAAGCGTCTGGTGTTCCTCTTCGAGTGCCTGGCCGAGGTGCCCGGCGTGCTCGTCGGGGTCGGCGAGCCGGCCGAGGTCCTGCCGGTGCTGGCGACGCGGATGGGGTGCGACGGCGTGGCCGCGGCCGAGACCACCTGCCCGCGGGTCCGTCACGCGGGGGAGGCACTCGCACGGCGGACGCCGCTCTCGATCCACGCCTGGCCGCGCTTCGCCGACGTGTCGGCCGTCCGCGATCTCGGGCGGTTTTCGCGCTACTGGCAGGCGGTGCGCGATTCGGCGCTGCGCCCCACGCCCGCCGGCGGCTGACCGTCCGTCGGCCGCGTCATCCACGCTCCGCCCAAGCCCCCCGACCGGCCCGGGGAGGATCGAGGCACAGGGGCGCCAGGAACGCCATCCGTCGGCCGTCGCGCGGGTGCGGAAAGGCGAGGCGCGCCGCATGCAGCCACAGCCGGCCCCCCTGCCCCTCCGTCGCGCCGCCGTACAGGCGGTCGCCGAGCACCGGGCACCCGAGCCAGGCCATGTGGACGCGGAGCTGGTGCGATCGGCCCGTGACGGGCTCCAGTTCGAGCATCGTCACTCCCTCCGCCCCGCCGCCGTCCTCCACGGTGCGCCAGCGCGAGCAGGCGCGGCGTCCGATGGTGGCGCAGGGCCGCTGGGCCGGGGGGCGGAGCGGATCGGGGGCGATCGGCAGGTGGATCAGGCCGGCCGGTGCCGGCGGCCTTCCCGTCACCAGGGCGAGGTAGCGCTTCTCCACCCGTCCGTGCTCGAACGCGCGTCCCAGCGCCGCGCGGTCCTCGGCCGTCCGGGCCAGCACGAGGAGGCCGGAGGTGTCGCGGTCGAGGCGATGGACCGCCTCCGGCATCCCACGCGCTCCCGGCAGCGCGCCGCACAGCCGCCGCGCCACGTCGGGCGGATCGGCGGACGTGCGCGCCGGCACGCTCGGCATGCCCGGCGGCTTGTCGACGACGACGAGCGCGTCGTCGACGTACAGGATCCGCGGTTCCGCGTCCGGCCGCCGCTCGGGTCGGGGATCCGCCACGTCAGAGGACGCCGAGGGCCTCGACCCACGAGCAGAGCGTCTCGGCGGGGAGCGCGTCTCCGATGAGCTCCGGCAGGATCCCCACCGGGTATCCGGCCGCGTCGAGGCGCCGGACGTCGGCGTCGACGCGTCCCACCGCGGCCCCCGGGAGCGATCCGAACACCACCGCCCGCGAGCGCCCGGGCTCCGTCGGCTCGACGGTCGCCTGCCGGGGGAGGACGGCGTCGAGCAGGGCCACGCCGCGCACCGCCGGACCGAGCCCCTCCGCCGCCAGCCAGGCGAAGGCCCCGCCCGGACCGCTGCCGGCGAAGGCGATCCGGGTGGGATCGAGCGGCCGCCGCAGCCGGAGGCCGTCGAGCGATCGGGCGAGCGTCTGGATGTCCTCGCGCCCCCAGCGTTCGGCGTCGGCGGAAACCGGGAGCACGACCGCCACTCCGTAGCGCGTGGCGGCGGCCTTCCAGCGCCCGGCCGCGAGCCGCGCCGCCTCGTCGGCGGCGGCCCCCTTGCCCGCCCCGGCACCGGGCGGCCCGCAGTAGACGAGCACGCCGAGGGGCGTCTCGGGCTGGGTGGCGGGCGTCACCACCCAGGCTGGCTTGGCGATCTCCGCGGCCTCGAGGCGCTCGATCGTCGCCGCTTCGGGGTCCCCCTCGCGCGGCGGGACGTTCGCCGGCGGCAGGGCCGGCTGCTTGCCGAGCGTCAGGGTGACCGTGGCCGGTGTGCCGGCTCGATCGAGGACGAGTTCGCAGCTGTCGCCGGCCTCGAGCCCACCCACGAAGCCCCCCAGCGCGGCGGCATCCGCCACCTCGAGCGTGCCGCCCTCCTCGCCGGCTCCCGCCGGGCGGTGGCGGATCATCGTCACGCGGTCTCCGGCGACGACCCCCGCGGCCGCGGCCGGCCCGTCGGGCCAGACCCAATCGACGACCACGCCGGCCGGTGCGGCCGGTGCGGCCGGAGCGGCGCCGGCCGGCCGTGCGGCCGTCCGTCGCGGCACGATGCCCAGCACCGGGCGGCGCCACGGCGGCAGCGAGGCGACGAGTTCCGCACGCGCGGCGACGCGCTCCCCCCCCTCGCCGCGCTCGACGACGAGATCGACGGCGTCGCCCGCGTACTTCGGTGCCAGCACGTGACGCAGCTGCGCCACGCGCGTGATCGGCCGGCCGTCGGCCTCCACGATCCGGTCGCCCGACCGCAGCCCGGCCTTGGCCGCCGGCGAGCCGGCCCGGCAGGTGGCGATGAGCGGCACCGCGGTGAAGGGGTCGCGCGACGCGTAGCCGATGCCGAGGATTCCCGGCGCGAGCGTCTCGCCCGCCTGGAGGCGGGGCAGGACGCGGAGGATGTCCTCGAGCGGGACGGCGAATCCGATCCCGGAGTCGTAGAGTTCGGTGCCGGATGTCATCCCCGCGGTCTCGGCGGGCAGGGGAGCCAGCACGCCGATCACCCGACCGGCGATGTCGACCAGCGGCCCGCCGTAGTTGGCCGGCGACACCGACGCGTCGGTCTGCACGGCCTTGCCCCAGGCGCGGTTGGTGGCGGAGAGGATCCCCACGCCGACGCTCGGCTCGACGGCCGACCACGCCCGGCCGAGGACGAGCGTCCACTGGCCGACGCGCCACGAGTCGCGCGGCGCGGCCTCGGGGACGGCGAGGCCGGAAGTCCCCTCGGGCAGATCGACCGCGAGGAGCACGAGCCCCCGGGCGAGGTCGCGCCCGGCGACCCGCGCCACGCGCCGCCCCCCGCCCGGCAGCGTCACCACCGCCTGCGTGACGTCCTTGGGAACGGCGAACGACGTGGCGACGATCCAGCCGTCGGCGCCGACGACCAGCCCGGTCGACGGCCCCGCCGCCGGCGAGGCTTCCGCCGGACCCGAGAGACCGGCCTCGGACACCCCCGCCACCTCGACGCGCACCACGCTCGGCGCGACGGCGGCGGCGGCGGCCTGGAAGGCGGCCTCCTCGTCGAGATCGGGCTCGGCGGCGGTCGCGGCCAGCCGCGCCAGCGCGAGGATCGCGGCCGCGACGACGCGCCCGACGAAGGCGACCGGGGCGCGACGCCACGGCCGGACCAGACACGCGCGACGCTCGCTCACGGATCCCTCCTCGCCGCGGGCTTGGGCCCCAGATCGCAGATCACGATCTCCCCCGCGCGGATGACCGCGAATTCGACCGGATCGCCGTCGGGAACCGCCGCGAGGGTCTTCTGCACGGCGGATCGCGACGCGACGCTCCGGCCGTTGACCGCCACCAGCAGATCGTCGGGGCGCAGGCCGGAACGGGCGGCGGCCGACCCGTCGCGCACGCTCTCCACGAAGGGGGGGGTGCGGTCGAGGAGGTCCGGCACCAGCACCACGCCGAGGACGCCGGCATCGAACGGCGCCACGTCGTCCGACGGCGGTGCGGGGGGCGGGCCCTTGCCGGTGGCCTCGCGGTAGGCCAGCGCCACCTCGTCGATCGGCAGGGCGTAGTTGAGCCACACGCCGGTGGTGGTGGCGCGCAGTTCCTTGCCGAGCATGCCGACCAGCCGCCCGCGCCAGTCGACCAGCGCGCCGCCGGCGGAGCCGGGATTGCTCGTGGTGTAGTCGAGCAGGTAGACCTCGCCCCGGTACGGGGCCTCGAACGCGCCGCGTCGGGCCTCGAGGGGCACCACCGTCGACACCACGCCGTGCTGCGCGCTGACGCGCTCGTCGCCGACGGCCACGGCGAAGAGATTCGACAGCGCCAGCACGCGCGTGCCGGCGGCGACGCGTCCCGCCACGCTCTCGCCGGCTCCCGCGGCCACCTCGGTGGCTCCGGGGAGCGCGAAGCTGGGCAGGTCCTCGCCGGCGATCGACAGCACCGCCAACTCCCGCCGCGGATCGACGCCGATCACCGTGGCCGGGAAACGGCGCCCGTCGTCGAGCACGCAGTCGATCGACTCCGAATCGAGCACCGTGCTCTGCACCGTGACGACATGCCCCGCCGGCGAGACGAGGATCCCGCTCTGGTAGCCCTCGAGCCCGCGCACGCCGCCGGCGCCGTAGAGCTTGACGACACGCCGCGCCGCCCCGGCGATCGTCTCACCCGGAGTGGCGGCGCGGGCCGCCCCAGCGGCCAGGCCGGCGGCCAGCACGGCCGCGACGAACCGTCGGCGGTGATGGCGCGTCATGATCCGCCTCCCTGCCCCGCGCCGCCGTCGAACGCCTCGATGCGGAACGTGCCGAACACCTCGTCGGCGTGCCGCACCTCGAAGCCGCCCGGCAGGCCGCCGGGGCCGCCCCGCTCCTCGAACCGCACCTCGCACGGATCGGCGTCGGGGGTCGGCCACAGGTCCACGCCGAGGATGCCGCCGTCGCCGCCGACGTGGAAGCGGGCCTCGACCGAGGAGGCGGCGGTGTCGAGCACGTCCACGAGCACCGGACCGCCGGGGGTGCCCGGCGCCGCCACGGTCTCGAGGCTCGCCGCGTCGCCGGCAGGCCAGTGGGGCGCGGTGCCCCAGTAGGTCGTCCGCCCGAGGTCCGCGGGTCCGGCCAGCAGGAGGCGCCGCCAGAGCACCAGCGCCGCCAGGAGCCCGCCGCTCCCCGGCGGCGCGGGCACGGCGTCGAGTTCTCCGGCAGGATCGATGGCGCTCGTCCCGGTCGGCAGGTCGATCGTGGCGTGCCGATCGGAGAGCTCGATGCGGAAGGGCTCCCCCTTGGCCAGCGTGCCGGTGATCGTCCACGGCCCGGCGCCGAGCCCCGGATGCCGCGCCGCGACGGCCCGCGCCACCCGGTCTCTCTCGACGGTGTTGAAGTGGTAGTTCGTGAATCCCACGCGCGCCTCGTAGAGACCGGCGAGCGACTCCGGCAGTGCCGGCGGCGGCTTCTCCCCGCCTCGGCCGCCCCCCGGGGCCCCCGGCGCCGGCGGCCGCCGCGGCGGGCCGTCGCCCCCCGGGCGCTCCTCGCCCTCGGGCGCGCCCTCCGCCGGGGCCTCCCCGCCCGAAACGATCTTCGCCAGCTCGCCCGACGTGTGCAGTCCGGCGAGCCGCACGAAGGCGACGCTGCGGCGGGCGCCGCGCCGCGAGACGATCGGCACGCGCCAGCCCGCCGGGAAGATGCCCAGCACGTTCTTGAGCGCGTTGACGGTGCGCACCGGCCGACCGGCCACGGAGACGATCTCGTCGTCGTAGCGCAGCCCGCGGCGCCAGGCATCGGAGGTGTCGAGGATGTCCGACACCACCACCCGTCCGTCCTCGGCGGTGGCGGCGGTGGCGCCGAGGGTGGCGTGGTCGACGAGCCGGCCCCCCTTGAGGCTCCCGAGGAAGTTGCGGAGCTGGTTGGACGAGATGGCGTAGCCGACGCCCACGTTGACGCGGCCGCGTTTCTCGAACGAGGCCCGGCCGTTGACGCCGATCACCCGCCCCGCCGCGTCGAACAGCGCCCCGCCGGAGTTTCCGGGATTGATCGCGGCATCCACCTGGAGGCAGTCGGCGTACTCGAGGATCGTGCCCGCCGGAAACTGGTAGCGGTGGATCCCCGACACGATGCCGAAGCTGATCGACGGGGCGAGGTCGGTGGCCAGCAGGAAGGGGTTGCCGGCCGCGAAGCACGCGTCCCCCACCGCGACCTGGTCGCTGTCGGCCAGCTCCACGAAGGGGAAATCGTCGCGACCGACGAGCTTCACCAGCGCCACGTCGCCGGTCGGATCGAGTCCCACGAGCACCGCGTCGTGGAGCGAGCCGTCGGAGAGGCCGCACTTCATCGCCACGCCCGCCGGCTGGACGACGTGGAAGTTGGTGAGGGCGTAGCCGTCGGGACTGACGATCACGCCCGATCCCCCCCCGGCCTCGCCGGCGAAGATCGCCACCGCGGCCTTGGCGGCGCGGCCCATCACCTCCACGCGCTCGCGCTCGGCGTCGAGCACACCCGCGGGCACCTCGGCGGCGCGGGCGGCGCCGAGGAGCGAGGCAACGGCGACGAGGAGCACCGCGGCCGTGCGGGCGCGCGGCGCCCGGCGGCGGCCGCGGGCATACGGGGGCGGGGAGACGGCGGGAGCGTGGGTCATTGTTCGATCACCGGTCCGGCCAGACGCACCGCGCACCCCGGGTCGGTGGCGGCGCCGAAATCGATCGTCACGCTCAATCGGCGTCCCCCGGCGACGTCGACATCGAGCGCCTCGGCGGGAAGGCCGTCGGGCCCGTCCGGACCGGCCTCGAGACGCCGCCGCTCCACCTCTCGCCCGTCGATCGCCACCACGAGCACGGCCGCCGCCCCGGGGCGGGCGTCGGCCGCCGTCGAGATCGCCGCACGAAACCGCCGCGACTCCGGCGGGATGCGCCACACCGCGGTGGTGCGCGGGCGCACCAGCAACCCGCCGCGCGGCATGCCCTCGCCGGCGGGGAGGACGCGCGGCCCGAGTGCCGCGGCCAGCCCGGGAACCCCCGAGAGCCCTCCGAACCACGGCTCCACGTCGACGCGTTCCGGGGCCGTGGTCGCCAGGGCCAGGCTCCGGCCCGTCGACCAGTCGAGCCGCGTCACGGCCGCGGCCGGCAGGCGCAGGCCGCCGTCGAGAACCACGCCGTCGGTCCCCCACTCGACGCGCCGCGCCCGCAGATCGCCGCCGGAGAGCCCCACGGAGATTCCCCCCGGCGCCTCGGCCGCGGGCCGCAGCCAGTGGATGCCGATCACCTTCGCACGCTTCACCGGGATCGTCTCCTCGTCGAGCACGATCGTCACCGCCTCGGCGGACACCCCCTTGACCGCGCATTCCACCATCTCCTGGCCGTCGGCCGAGGCCACGACGATCAGGTCGCCCGAGCCGGATTCCGGGAGCGTCGCCGACCAGGCCGCCCCGGGAGCCGCGTCGGCCGGATCGTCGGCGCGCCGCCACGCCACGGTGCGAACGCGCTCGGCGGGAATCTCCACGGCGCCGTCGGGGCGCTCGAGCCGCACCGTCGCGCCGTCCCAGGCGAGGTCGGTGCCCTCGATCCAGCCGCCGTCGACGAGGGTCGCGCGCAGCGCGGCCATGCCGGCCGGCGTGCCGGCCGGCACGCGCTCCACGACGCGCACGTCGGCGATGGCGAGTCGCTGCGGGGCGCCGTCGACGTCGAGCGCGACCCCGTCGGCGTCGATGCCGCGGAGTTCCCCTTCCACGAAGGCCCCATCGGCCCGCTCCACGCGCACGCCGTCGGCCGCCGCGGCGTGCATCGCGCCGCAGGCGACCGCCACGGCCGCCAGCCACAGGCCACGGCGACGGCTCCCGGCGGCATCGTCCCTGCTCCGCACTCCGTCTCCCCCGGCGTCCGCCGCCGTCGGTCTCCCGCACCACCCGTTCGCCCCGGTCGCCGCGACGCTCACGGCGCCTGCTCGCCGGCGGCGAGGCGCTTGAAGTACTGCTCGATCGCCTCCCGGTAATGCGCCGGGAACTCGCGGCCGATCTGCTGGAGGGCCCGCTCGCGCTCGTGGGGGGGGAGATTGCCCCACCCCTCCCCGTCGCCGAGGTCGCGCTTCACGACCTCCCCGGCGCCCTGGGCGCCCGCGATGCGGCTGTCCTCCATCGGCTTGCCGTTGCCGGAGTTGCCGGAGCCGGCGCCGCCCGCGCCGCCCGATTGCTGCTGTTGCTGCTGTTCCTCGAGTTTGGCGATCAGCTTGTCGAGTGACTCGATGACGCCGTCCTGCACGCCGCGCGTGGTCGGGCCGGCCCGCCCCAGCCCGAGCCGCCGGGTGATGTCGCGCATCCGCCGGGCGATGTGATCGAGCGACTCCTCCTCGAGCGTCGCCATGTCGGCCCGCAGCAGGCGGGCCACGCGCTCGTAGCGCACCGGGATCTCCGCCGCCCGCTCCAGAAGCCGGTCGAGGGTGGCCACGGCGGCGTCGGCCCGCAGGAGCCAGTGCTGGCACGCGGCGGTGTGGAACAACAGGCCGGCCGGATCGACCGAGACGGTCGGATCGAGGCCCTCGAGCAGCGACAGCCCGTCGTCGAATCGCTCCTGGCGCACGAGCTCCCTGCCGAGCCACGTGCGGACGACGTCGCGCTCGAACGGGGCCGTGGCGGGATCGTCGACCCAGGCCGGCAATGCCGCGGCGGTCACCGGCGGCACGCCCGGCGTGGGCGCGACGACGGCCAGCACCGGCAGGCAGCGTGGATCGGCCTCGGCCAGCACGGCCATCACCGCGTCGAGGAGGTCGACGCCGGCATCGGCGCCGCGGGCATCCCAGGCGGCCCGGGCGGCGGCGCGGCGCTCGGCGGCGACGCCGTCGCCATCGATCCACTCCCCGAGACGGCGCCCCACCGCCTCGCGCGACGGAAGCTCCCAGGTGGGGGCTCGGGCGAGGTCGGCCCCGGCATCGGCGGCCGCGTCGGCCCGGCCCTCGGCCGCGAGCGCCGCACGGCCCGGCGCGAGCGCCGCGGCCGAGATCACGCCGAGGGCGCAGCCCACGCCCACGAGGGCCCGCAGGACGGCGGTGGCGAACGATGGGGCCATGGTCGGGATCCTCATTCCGTCAGGCCGTTGACGATGTCGTGGGCGGCACGCTCGATCTTGCGCTGCCGCTCGGAGAGCCGGCGCACCGCGTCGAGCAGTTCGGGCTCCTCGGCCTGCTCGACGCCGTCGCCGAGGACCTGCGCGAAGCGGCGCGTGCGGGTGTTCACGCGCATCTGCAGGGAGCGGATCATCTTCAGCTCCGAGAGCTTGTCGACGAGCGGTTGCTCCCCCGGCTCGGCCGGCCGGCCTCCCGCCTGCCCCTTCTGCTTCTGCTGCTGCTGGTCGCGCTGCGCCTTCTCGAGCGCCGCGACCATCTCCTCGAGATTCGAGACGATGTCCTGCACGATGCCCTTGGTGGTGCCGCCGGCGTCGCCGCGGCCGAGGCGGGCCGACGCCTGCGCGGCGTCGTCGCGAACCTGCTCGAGGGCCTCGGGAATCGCCACCGCGGAGCCGTCGTCGCGCACCAGAGCCAGCGCCTTCACCGCGTCCACCCCGACCGCGGCCTGATCGCGCCCCAGCCGCGCGGCCTCGAGTTCCCGCTCCCGGTCGCGCCCGCCGGCGGCCTCCGTCGCGAGCTTCTCCACGCCCGCGAGCACCGCCTTCTCGGCGCGGAGCATCCCGCGGAGCCGGGCTTCGAGCTGCACCAGCAGCCGCTCCACCTCCTGCTCGCGCAGTTGGCGGAGGATCTCTTCGAGCTCGGCGCGGGCCGTCTCGAGCTCCTCGATCGCCTTTTCCTGATCCTGCCGCGCGTCGCGGCGCTTGGCGCGCTCGAGCTCCTCCTCGGCGCGGCGCATGCGCTCGGCGGCCGCGGCCAGACGCTTCTCGGTGCGCTTCGCCCGCGAGGATTCGTCATCGCCATCCGCGCCGGCCTCGGGCTGCGCCTCGGCCCCCGCATCCTCGCTCGGGGGTTGCTCGCCGCCTTCCTGACCGCCCTCCTGACCGCCCTCCTGACCGCCTTCCTGACCGCCCTCCTTGCCGCCTTCCTGACCGCCTTCCTGACCGCCTTCCTGACCGCCTTCCTGACCGCCTTCCTGACCGCCTTCCTGACCGCCTTCCTGACCGCCTTCCTGACC
>CAISKG010000063.1 GCA_903885855.1 uncultured Planctomycetaceae bacterium | reverse complement strand
GGTTCGGAGTTTCCTGCCGAGTTCGTCGCACGAACACGGAAGCGATACTCGCGACCCGACACCAGGTCGTACGCGGTGGTGAACCAGATGCCACCGGCGCGACCGCCGGTGCCGGTGACGACGGAGGTGAACCATGTGGTGCCACCGTCACCAGATTGCTCGACGACGTAACCAGTGATGAAGCCGCCGCCGTCGATCGCCGGAATCTTCCATTCCAGGGAGATCGATGTCGACATCACCGTGGTGATCACGAGGTCGCGCGGCGCACTCGGCACGTTCACCTGCCACGGCACCGCCGTGACAGAACTCGAGGAGGCCCCCGTACCGATCGCGTTGACCGCGCTGACTCTGAACGTGTGGGTCACGCCGTTGGCCAAGCCGGTGACCGTCGCCGTGGTGCCGGTTGAGACACCGTCCGCGAAGATCGTCCAGTCGCCGTTCGTGTCGGAGGAATACTCGACGCGGTAGTCGGTGATCGCCGAGCCACCGTTGTCGGCCGGCACCGTCCAGGAGAGCGTGGCCTGGGCGTTGCCCCCCACGGCCGCGAGGGCCAGCGGCGCCGACGCCGGAGCCACCGGCGTCACCGGGCCGGCGATGTTCGAGAAGCCGGAGTCACCGACGGCGTTGGTCGCCGCCACGCGGAACTCGTACGACGTGCCGTTGACGAGGCCCGTCACGCGCACGCTCGAGCCGGTCACCGGCGCCGGCGGGGTGAAGGTCTGCCAGGTGGCGCTGCCGGTGACGCGGAACTGGACCACGTGGTTCACGACGGTCGAGCCGCCGTTGAAGTTGGAGGTCCAGGCGAGGTCGACGATCGTGTTGCCGAGCTTCGCCGTCAGGCCGGTCGGGGCGTCGGGGAAGGTCATCGGCACCACGACGATCGAGACGTCGCTCGAGAGCCCCGGGCCGTATTCGGTGATCGCCGCCACGCGGAACACGTGCGAGACGCCGTTGGCCAGCCCCGTGACGGTGATCGTCGTCGCCGTCGAGGGGGCGTGGGGGAAGGTGGTCCAGGTCGTCCCGCCGTCGACGCTGTACTGCACGCGGTAGTCGGTGATCGGCGCGCCGCCGGTCTCCGTCGGGGCCGTCCAGGCGAGGGTGGCGGCGGCGTTGCCGCCGTTGGCCACGAGGTTCGTCGGCCTGCCCGCCGGGGCCAGCGGCTTCACCGGCAGCGAGGTCTGTGACCAGTGGCCGTCGTCGAGATCGGTCGAGAGGATGTTGACGGCGTTGCGGCCCTGGACGCGGAACACGTAGCTCACGCCGTTGGTGAGCCCGGTCACCACCGCCCCGGTCGTGCCCGAGATGCCGTCGGCGAAGGTCGTCCAGGTGGTGCCGCCGTCGCTCGAGAACTGCACGAGGTAGTCGATGATCGGCGTGCCGCCGATCGAGGCGGGCGGCTGCCAGGCGAGGGTCACGCTCGCGTCGCCGCGCGTCCCGACGAGCCCCAGTGCCATCGAGGGGATGTCAGCCAGCGCCACCTGGAAGGAGGTGGTGCCGTCGAACTTGTTGGGCAGCAGGGTGTTGTTGGCCAGGTCGACGAGCATGCCGGCCAGGGCCGGGGTCGCGGCGCGCGTGAGGGCCTCGATCGTGTAGGTGCCCAGCGGGAAGGCCGAGATCGACTCGAAGATCACGCGGTTGCTGTTCTGCAGGTAGCGGAACATGTAATCGACGCCCGGCTGCAGCAGCCGCACCACGCCGTCGCCGGTGTCGACCGAGAGCCGGAAGGCCGCGGAGGAGACACTCGACTTGTCGATCCCCACCCCCTCGTCGCCGATCTGGAGGACGAACTGCAGCGCGCCGGTGGCCTGGTCGCGCTCGAGGCGGATCGCGTCGATCTCGTCGTCGCGGTCGACGGGGGCGTCGACGCGGCCGTCGACCGGATCGATGATCGCGATCCGCGGCTGGGCGAAATCGACGCGGTCGATGGCGCCGCGGTCCTTGAAGACGTTGCTGCCGAGGCCCGGGGCGCTGGCCTGCCACGGGTCGTCGCCGCGCAGCTGGCCGTAGAGGTCGCGGTCGGGGGCCACGATCGGCGAGGGCTGGATCCCCAGCGGCGTCTTCACCACGGTGTACTCGGCCCGGTCCTGGAGGCTGTTGATCGAGCTGTCGATCGCCTCCGAGCCGGCCACGAGGTAGAAGTTGCCCCCCGCGGCGTTCACGAAGGGATTGCCGGAGAGGACGAGCGGCGAGCTCTCCGTCACGCCGCTGACCTGCTGCCCCACCTGCCAGTAGGCGGAGGTGCCGACCACGGTGCGCTGGGCCAGGGCGGAGGAGCCGTCGACCGTCACGCCGGCGGCGAGGTCGGCGAAGAGGTTGTTGAGGATCGTGGGAGCGGCGTTGTCGCGCACCTCGATCCCGCGGGCCGCGGCCTCGCCCCCCCAGATCGTGTTGTTGACGATCCGGCCGAAGGGCACCGGGCCGGCGGCCGCCCCGAGGGTGCCGGCATCCCCGGCGAAGAGGATCCCCGCCTTCCCGGAATCGGCGATGACGTTGTTCATCACCACCACCCCGGGCACGAGCCCGGCGTTGTTGAGCACGGGGAAGTTCCGCGGGCTGCCCGGATTCGGGTCGCCGAACTGCCCGTCGCGTGCCCCGGCGGTGATCGAGATCCCGTAGCCGGCGGTGTGCGAGATGAGGTTGTTGGCGATGACGAACTGCCCCTGCGTGCGCGGGTGGTTCTGGTCGCCGATGGTCCCCAGATTGAAGCGCGGGGGATCGGCGGTGATCCGGAAGTCGTCGAGCACGATCCCGCCGGCGAGCAGCAGATTCGAGGGCGGGATGTCGAGCCGGGTCCGCCCCGCCTGGAAGAAGCCGATCACGGTCGTGGCGCTCAAGGTCAGGCCCGCGCTGCCGAGGTCGAGGCGCACGGCGCTCATCTGCCCCTGCGTGTTGCCGAGGCCCGCGACCGTCGTCCAGTTCACGCCGCCGTCGACGCTGATCGCCACGCCGTTGCCCGAGGGGATGACCTTCGTGCCGCCCACGACGGGCGTCTCGAAGGTCGGCGGCAGGGGCTGCGATTCCTGCGCCGGGAGGGTGAGGTAGGTGAACTCGAGCACCGCGGAAGTCTGCCCGGCGAGGTCGACGTTCCAGGCGAGCAGGTTCGCGGTCTGGGCGGTGGTGGAGCTCGAGTCGAGCACCGCCACGAAGTCGCCGGCGGGGATGTCGATCCCGGCCTGCAGGAACAGCGCCTCCTCGAGCGGGCTCGAGGGCATGAAGCGGAGCCGGCCATTGCCGCTCTTGGCGAGGACGGTGCCGTCGACGGCGTCGACGACGTTCTCCTCGAGCACCTTCGCCGGCGCCGAGGGGGCCTGCACGAGCCCGTCGTTGGTGTCGAGCGTGCCGACGATGGTGATGTCGGCCTTCGACGGCACGAGCTGGACGGCGTGCTCGGTGCCGCGGCGGATCTCGAGCTGGTATTCGCCCTGGAGCGACTGCGGCGGATAGATCTTCGCCGTCGGCGTGGCGACGCTGAAGGTGCTCGTGAGCTTGGTGCCGGCGCCGGTCACCATCTCGCCGCGCTCCGCGAAGCCGACGACGAGATCGTCGACGTAGAAGCCCTCGAAGGCGTTGTTCTGGCCGCGGCGCGCGTCACCGACGCCCTGGCCGTTCGCCAGGCCGTCGATGTCGTTGAGGGTGCGGTTTTCGGTGTCGAAGAAGGAGAGCGTGTCGCCCGAGGCCACGGTCACCGCCGAGGAGAGCGTCACCCGCGTGCCGGAATCGATACTCACCACCGTCGGCTGGCCGGTGATCCCCTGCCCGGTGACCACCATCCCCTCGCGGAGCCCCGAGACGCTCGCGAGCGTCACCTGGGCCGTGGTCGAGCCGGCCGTGACGCGCTTCGTCTCGTCGGCCGTGGTGCGAAGCGCCGTCGGATCCATCCGCCCCGCGGTGGCGAAATCGAAGCGCAGGCGGATGTTCGAGGCCCCGACCCAGTTGGCCAGGTCGATGCGGGCCTGCCGCCAGGCGCCGGTGGAGTCGAAGAGCTCCTGCACGGCCTGGTTCGAGGCCGTGCCCACAGCCGAGGAGGCGGTTGCGGTGTTCGGCAGTTCGGCGTCCTCCTGGGAGAGCGCCGAGCGCGTGGAATTGTTGGTGGCCAGGAGCTCCCAGGTGAGGCCGTCGTCGACGGAGATCAGCGCCCGGGCGCTGTCGCGCATCTCGCCGCCCGAGGCCCCCTCGGTGTCGAGGAAATAGTTGAAGTAGAGCGTCGGCTTGTCGGTGGCGGCGTAGCCGGCGAGGCTGAAGGCGTTGGAGACGAGGCTGCCGTGAGCGCCGCCGGGCAGGTTGTAATTGCCGCCGATGGCCGGATTGCCGGTGAGATCCTGCTGCCAGTTGTAGGAGGCGAAACTGGCCACACCGAACTGCCCGTTGGTGGCGGCGGTGTTGTAGCGGTTGTAGGTGTTGTCGGTGTCGGCGTGTCGCTCGAGGCCGAAGTAGAGGCTCGTGCCCCCCTCGACGGCCTGGCGGCTGTTGTCGGGGGCCGCGTTGATGCCGTGGCCGACGTCGGCCGAGCGGGCGGTCGTCGGGTGCCAGAGGTTGACGTCGAGCGGCGAGAAGGCGAGGCCGGTGACGCCCGCGCCCAGGGCGTTCGAGATCGTCGCCTCGGGCACGCCGTCGGCGTCGTTGTCGAAGACGTTCTGGAGGAGCGTGGCCGAGGTGCCGGCGAGATTGGGGGCGATGCAGACGAGCCGGCCGGTGTTCGTGATCGCGAAGAACATCCCCTGGTAGCGGCCCCCCTCGAGGTTCACCGGCGCCGTCGCCAGCCCCTGGAAGCCGGTCGTGCCGCCGCCGATGGCGGCGAGCTCGGCCGAGAAGTCGGCCACGAGCGTGGCGGCACCGCTGCCCGGATTCACGGTGTAGAACTGCCCACCGGTGCTGACGCCGAAGAGCGTGCCGAGATTTTCGTTGCGGAACTGCAGCCCGGTCGTCCGGCCGGTGACGCCGGCACCGGTGATCGTGCCCCGCAGGCTGTATGGCTCGCCATCCGCGAAGGCGGCGTTGCCGTCGG
>CAISKG010000062.1 GCA_903885855.1 uncultured Planctomycetaceae bacterium | reverse complement strand
GCGCGCGGGCCCGGGCGCCGGCCGCTCCGGCCGCGGCCGCGTCGCGCGCGGCGCGGATCTCGAACATCAGCGCCGCGACGCGCATCACGTCGCAACCGTCGGCCGCCGTCGCGCCGAGCACCTCCCCGGCCCGCACGGCACGATCGCGCGCCGCCGTGGCGTCGCCCTCGTCGAATGCCCGATCGGAGGCCGTCAGGAGCGTCTCGGCGAGCACGCTGCGGAAGCCGCCGGCGGCGGGATGCTCGGCGAGCACGCCCTCGAGCAGGGCCAGCGACTCGTCGATGGTCACCACCTCCGCGCCCCCCGCCAGCCAGCGCTCGCGCAGGGCGATCCCCCGGAGGAGACGGTGGTTGGCATCGGCGGCGTCCGCCGCCAGCAGGGAGTGGCTCCATTCCAGCGCCGAGGCGGAAGCCGCCCGGGCCTCGTCGATGTGCCCCGTCTCGCGCAGGCAGGCCGCGCCGTCCACGGCCGAGAGCGTCGCCACGATGAGGTCGTCGCGCCCCGCCGGCGCCGTCTCGAAGATGCGGCGGAAGAGGTCGATCGTCGCGAGGTAGGTGGCAACCGCGGCATCCGAACGGCCGGCCGCGTGGAGCGAGAGGGCCAGCTCGGCCCCGGCCCGCCCCTCGACCATCAACGCCAGGTGCGACCCGGGGTGCCGCTCCCGGAAGCGCTCGGCCAGGGCCACGATCTGCTCCCGCGCCGGCAGCGCGGCGGGGCCGCCGGCGATCGTCGCCAGCGTGGCGGCGCGGTCGATGGCGACGTCGATCCGGTCGCGCCACGCCGTCTCGGAGTCGTCCGGGAAGCGTTCCAGGAGCCCGATCGCCTCGTCGTGGAGCGTGATCGCCTCCTTGCCGCGCCCGATGGTGCGCAGGAGATTGCCCAGCCGGCGGAGCACCTGCGCGGCCTCCGCCGCGATCTCGGCGTCGCCGGGATGGTCGGCGAGAAGCTGGCGGTAGTGGGCCGCCGCCTTCTCCATCATCATCGCCCGCCGCCCCTCGGTCTCGGGGATCGTAGCCCAGAAGTCGTCGCCGATCTCGACGTCAAGCTCCTGGATCACGCGCCGCGCCGTCCGCGCGTTGCGCAGGGCGACGTCCCGCTCGCGTCGCGCCACCGCCTCGGCCGTCACCGCTCGGTCGCGCTGCCGCGCCACCGCCACGTAGCCCACGCCGAGGGCGACCGCCGAGGTGAGCAGGAGCGCCACCGCGGCCGCCACCGGCGTGCGGTGGCGCTTCACCCAGCGCCACGCCCGCGTCTGCCAGGGATCGGGAAAGGCCGACACCGGTTCGTCGGCGAGGAAGCGATCCACGTCGTCGGCCAGCGCCGCGGCCGACGCGTAGCGCTGCTGCGGATCGGGCGCCATCGCCCTGCGGGCGATCGCCGCCAATGCCCGCGGCACCCAGGGCTTGGGAACGCCATGGAGATGGCCGGCGCGCATGTCCTCCCGGTAGGTCGCCAGCTTGATGTTGAACGGCGGGCAGCCGGCCAGGATCTCGGAGAGCGTCGCGCCGAGGCCGTAGACGTCGCTGCGGGGCCCGATCGCCCCCCAGCGCCCTTCGTGCTGCTCCGGCGAGGCGTAGGCGCGCGTGCCCCGGAAGCCGCGCGGGTCCGAGACGTCGATCGCCGGTGTCAGGCCGTCGGATTCCCCCGATGTCCCGCTCCTCTCCTCCACGCGGCGGCGGAACTCCTCCCCTTGGATCCACGCCAGGCCCCAGTCGATGACCTGCGTTTCGCCGAATTGGCCGATGACGATGTTCCGCGGCTTGACGTCGAGATGGAACACCTTCTGGGAGTGGGCGAAGTCGATCGCCCGGCAGGCCGCGGCGAAGTGGACCAAGAGCGCGCGGAAGGCCACCTCGTCGATCACCGCCGGGTGCGCGGCGTGGTAGTCGAGAATGAGCCTGTGGAGGCTTCCGCGCGGAAGGTAGCGGTAGACGCCGAACCAGCCCCCGTCGGGCGACGGACAGATGTCGTACACCGGCGCGATGCCCGGATGCTCGAGGAGGGCGCCGATGCGGATCTCGCGCAGGAACCGCTGCCGCGACTCCTCCTTGTCGGCGAGCTCTCCCTTGAGCTTCTTGAGGATCACGTCGCGATTGAGCATCGCGTCGCGCGCCACGAACACGTCCCCCTGCCCGCCGCCGTCGAGCGATCGCAGGGAGCCGTAGCGGGCGTTGCCGGTGGCGTCGCTGACGAGCGACACCGTCTCGTCGATCGCCGGCCGGCGCCCCGGCCCGCCATCCTCCTCCGGCACGTCGTCATCCCCCGGCAGCACGACCGATCGCATCGCTTGCGCTCCCCCCGCCTGCCCGCCGCCCGCCGCTCACTTCCCCTCGGCCGCCCAGCGCTTCATCAGCGCGATGGTGCGCTCCACCTCGGGATTGCCCCGGCCCACGTAGACGCGCATGTCGGAATCGTACATCGCCTCCGGCTCCCCCTCCGCGTCGCCACAGGCGGCCATCCAATCGGCCAGCCGACCGCGCAGCTCCCCGAGGAGCGCGGCGTGGGCCGGATCGGCGGCGAGATTCACCAGCTGGAAGGGATCGGCGAGGTGGTCGTAGAGCTCCTCCGCCTCCCGCTCGGGGGCGAAGAGGAGCCGCTCGTGGAGCTCCCCGAGCGCCCCGTCCCCGTGCAGCGCCCGCAGGCGGCGCACGATCGCCTTGCCGTCCTTGTAGGCGTTGGGCTGGAGGAGCGGGCGGCGGGGATGGAAGTTCCGCACATAGAGCCAGCGGTCGGTGCGCACGCTGCGGATCCGGTCGACCGTCTCGTCGCAGCGGTCGCGCGCCGCGAAGACGGCGTCGCGCCGCCCCCCGGCCGGG
>CAISKG010000061.1 GCA_903885855.1 uncultured Planctomycetaceae bacterium | reverse complement strand
TGATCCGCCCCCGGGCCGACGGCCCCCGCTGGACCGCGCCGGGCCCGCGCGCCCCGTCCCGCCCCGGTCCCGCCCCCGGCGAACCGCCCGCGTGGCCCTCCTCTCCGGGGGGCCCCGGGGGAAGCCGCCGCGATCGGCGCTGCGGCCGGCGCCGACCCGCGACTAGACTCTGGAGCGGCGGTGGACCCGCCGCGCCTCCACGCCCGCACCGCAGCGCACCGGCCCATGGAACGACGCCCACCGCACAGCCCTCCGAGCCCCGCGGCCAAGGCCCCGTCGGCCGACCCCGGCGCCGCCAAACCGACCGGCGGCGGCCATCCCGCGCCGGTCGCGGGCCCGTCCGATTCGCCCGTGGGCTCCCCCCGGCCCCCCCGGCCCAAGCGCGGGGTGCCCGAGGGGCTGTTCCAGAAGTGCGACGGCTGCGGCCAGACGATCTACCGCAAGGAGGCGGAGGAGATCCTCAACGTCTGCCCGAAGTGCGACTTCCACTGGTACGTCTCCGCGGCCAAGCGCATCGAGCAGCTCCTCGACTCGGGCACCTTCGAGGAGTGGGACGCGGGCCTGCGGCCGACCGACCCGCTCGGGTTCCGCGACAAGAAGCCCTACGCCGAGCGCCTGGTGGCGGAGCAGAAGCGCACCGGCCTGTCCGACGCGGCCCTCACCGGCACGGGCATGATCCGGGCCCGACGCGTGGCCTGCGGCGTCACCGATTCGTCGTTCATCATGGGGAGCATGGGAAGCGTCGTCGGGGAGCGTCTCACCCGGCTCGTCGAGCGCGCCACCACCGAGCGGCTGCCGCTGATCATCATCTCCGCATCCGGCGGCGGCGCCCGGATGCACGAGGGCATCCTGTCGCTGATGCAGATGGCGAAGGTCTCGGCGGCGCTGGCCCGCTACTCGCAGTCGGGCGGGCTGTTCATCTCCGTGATCACCAATCCAACCATGGGGGGCGTGGCGGCGAGTTTCGCCTCGCTCGGCGACCTGTGTTTCGCGGAGCCGCGTGCCCTGATCGGCTTCGCCGGTCCGCGCACCATCAAGGCCACGATCCGCGTCGAGCTGCCGAAGGGATTCCAGACCAGCGAATTCCTCCTCGAGCACGGCTTCGTCGACCGCATCGTCCACCGCAAGGATCTCAAGAGCGAGATCGCGCGGGCGATCGATTACTGCTCGCGGTGACGGCCCGCCGCAACGCCCGGTTCACCAGCGCCCCTGGAAGCCGGCGTAACCGCCGTGGAGCAGCGTGCCCGACCCGGTCTCGATCGACTCCAGCGCCGCGGGCGCCGCGAGCGTCGAAGGCCACTGGGAGTCGGCGAGGGCCACGTTCCCGACGCCCACGACCCGGTAGCCGAGCCACAGGCTCCAGCGGTCGGTCACGTCCCAGGCCGCCCCGGCATCCACGCTCCCGAGCCACGAGAAGGCGTCGGCCGTGGCATGGACGTCGACCGGCGCGCCGCCGGCGAACGTGGCGGACGCCCCCGACACCGTGGCCAGCGTGGTGGTGTTCGTGACGGCGTTGCCGCCGATCATCATCTTCGGCACGGCCGAGAGGCGCAGCCGCGGGGCGATCCGCCAGTCGGCCTGGAAACCCGCCTGGGCGCCGTAGATGTCGTTGTCGGGGGCCACCGACAGCAGCGCCCGATTGGCGCCGGAGGGGGAAGGGGGCAGCGACGAGGACGTCGAGACCTGGGTGAGCACGTCCTCGAGTTGGAAGAAGCGGAAGCCGGCCAGCCACTGGAAGGCCACGCGCTGCCCGGGCGCGGCGAACTCGGGGCGGTCGGTCACCCGGTAGAGCCAGTTGATCTCGACGTCGTTGACGGTGTCGGTGCGCGCGATCGACTGCGCGCTCGAGCCGGCCAGGAACGCCGACGCGGGGGATCCGGCGAGCGTGACTCCCGGCGCCTGCGGGATGGCGTCGATGCCGGCACCGGCCACGGAGGCGGAGCCCCCCAGGCCGTACAGGCCCCAGTAGATGCCCTCGATGCCGTGGCGCTGCTGGGCGCCCAGCCAGCGTCCCACCTTGAAGTCGACGCCGCCCGGCCAGGTGGCACCGGCCGACGCCGTCGAGAGCGTGGGCAGCCCGGCGGCCGGCTGCATGGTGGCCGCGCCGGAGGGGAGCGTGCGTGTCATCACCAGCCCCGTGGCCCCGGCGAACCAGCGCGGCCAGTCGGGGTCGAAGTCGGAGGGCACGGCCTCCGGAATCGCCGCGTAGGCCCCGCGGTCGATCGGATCGGGAACGTACATCGGCTCCGCCACGGCGCCGCCGTCCACCGGCACGCCGGCCCGCACCTCGCCTGACGTGACCGGCGCGGGCGGCGCGACGGGCTCCGGGAGCACCGGCACCGGCGGCTCCTGCGCGGCCCCGGAGCGGTGGCCGATCGACCCGGCGAGGCAGGCGAGGAGCAGGGCCCCTGCGACGGCGCGGGCGGGCGCGCGACGCTGGCCTGGGAGGAACGCTCGGAGGAAGGGCATGGACGGCATCGGCGGAGCGCCGCGGAGGAAGGGGGGGGCGCGGGAAGGTCTTGGAAAGGGCCGGGCCGATCAAGGCCGGTTCGCCACCGGCCCCCACCCCGGGGAGCGGTAGACTCGGGAAACCCGCAGCACCGAGGGAGTTTGAGCAAGATGACGCGATCCCGGGCGCCCCGCACGCGCTGCCGCACGGCCGGCGACCCCGGGCCGGGGGACGCCCCGGCCCGGCCGCGGCGCGCGGGGGATTGGCTCGCCTGGCTCGACGCGCGCCCCAATTTCGAGCGCCGGCCCGCCGGCGCGCCGGGGAAACCCCATGCCTTCGGGCTGGCGGGGATGCGCCGGTTGCTCGCGGCGGTGGGCGATCCGCACCGCCAGATCCCCGTCGTGCACGTCGCCGGCACCAAGGGGAAGGGCTCCACCGTGGCGATGATCGCGGCGATCCTCCGGGCAGCCGGGCTGCGCGTGGGATCGTACCTCTCCCCGCACGTGCTCCGGGTGGAGGAGCGGATCTGCATCGATTCGCGCCCCATCCCGGCCGCCGAGCTGGCGCGGTCCCTGGCGGTGATCGGTCCGGCGGCCGAGCGGCTCGACGCCCTGGCGGACCGCGACGGCAGCCCCCGACCGACCTGGTTCGAGATCATGACGGCCGTCGCCTTCGACCATTTCGTCCGGCGCTCGGTCGACATCGCGGTCATCGAGACCGGCCTCGGGGGGCGCCTCGACGCGACGAACGTCTGCCGGCCGCTGGTCTCCGTGATCACCCCGGTGAGCCTCGATCACACCGCCATCCTCGGCCCGACGGTGGCGCTGATCGCCGGCGAGAAGGCGGGGATCGTCAAACGCGGTCGCCCGGTCGTGTGCGGCGCCAGAGACCCCGCCGCCCGCGCCGTGATCGAGGCCGTGGCCCGCAAGCGCCGCGCGCGGCTGTTCCTGGTGGATCGCGACTTCACCGCCGCGCATCTGCCCCCCGAGGCCCCCGCCGCGCTCGGGGGGGGCACGCTGGTCTACGGCGCGCCGGCCGGCGCGCGCGGCGGGCCGCGGCCACCCGAACGGTATCCCCTGGCGATGACCGGCGCGCATCAGGCCGACAACGCCGCCATGGCGGTCACGGCGGTGCGGGTGCTCGGCGACCTCGGCTACACGATCCCGCGCCGGGCCGTGGCCCGCGGGCTGGCCGTCGCCCGGCTCCCCGCCCGGATCGAGTGCGTGGGGCGCCGACCGCTGGTGGTCGTCGACGCCGCCCACAACGCCGCCTCGATGCAGGCCCTCGTCGAGAGCCTCGGCGCCGCGATCGCGGCGATCCGCGCTTCGGGCGCGCCGGCCGTGCTCCTCTTCGCCGCCAGCAACGACAAGGCGGTGGAGGAGATGCTCGCCGCCGTGCGCGGGCGGTTCGACCGGGTGATCCTCACGCAGGCGGCGCGCAGCCTGCGGGCCACGCCCACGGAACGGCTGGCGGCCATCGCCGCCTCGCAGGGGCTCCCCGTCGCCGGGGCGATCCCCGACGCGCGGGCGGCGTTCGACCGCGCCCGTGCGCTGGCCGGCCGCGACGGACTGGTGTGCGTGGCGGGGAGCTTCTTCCTCGCCGGCGACGTCCTCGATCGGCGGGACGGCGCCGCGGAGGGCCTCGACGATCCCCGGACCGCGGCGGGGAGGTCGGCCGCCCCCCGGCCGGGCCCGGCCGGGGCGCCGCGCCGGCCGCCGG
>CAISKG010000060.1 GCA_903885855.1 uncultured Planctomycetaceae bacterium | reverse complement strand
GACCCCGGCGGCCGCCAGCGCCGTGGGGAAGATGTCGAGCTGGATCACCGGGGCGTCGTAGGTCGTGCCCGCGGGGAGCCGGCCGGGCCAGCGGAGCACGAAGGGCACGCGGATCCCCCCTTCCCAGGTCGAGGCCTTGAAGCCGCGCAGGGGGCCGTTGCCGGCCGCGCCGCCGCCGGGCCCGCCGTTGTCGCTGAAGAACACCACGAGCGTCTCCTCGGCGACACCGGCCCGGTCGAGGGCGTCGAGGACGCGCCCCACCGCGGCGTCGAGTTCGGCGAGCATGGCGGCGTACGGTCGCCGGCGCGGCGGGACGACGGCGGCGAAGCGGTCGGCGGCGTCGGCGGGCGCCTGCAGCGGGGCGTGGACGGCGTTGAACGCCAGGTAGAGGAAGAAGGGCCCGGCGGCATGGCGCTCGATGAACGACTCCGCCTCGCGCGCGAAGGCGCGCGTCAGGTATTCCTCCTCGCGCACCGGCTCGCCCCCGCGCCGCAGGGCGTTGGGGCCGCTCTCGGCCTCCTCCGGCAGGTAGGGATGGGCCCCCCCGAGAAAGCCGAACGACTCCTCGAAGCCGCGGGCCTGCGGCACGAATCCCGGCCCGTGGCCCAGATGCCACTTCCCCACCAGGCCGGTGCGGTAGCCCGCCGCCCGGAGGACGTCGGCGAGCGTCCGCTCGCTCGTCGGCAGGCCGAGATCGCGCGAGCGCGGCCCGGGGGGCCCGGGGTTGAACTCGTGGCCGAAGCGCTGCTGGTAGCGGCCGGTGAGGAGCCCGGCGCGCGTCGGGCTGCAGTAGGGACCGGAGACGTAGCCGGCGCTCAAGCGCACGCCGCCGGCGGCCAGGGCGTCGAGGCGCGGCGTGGGGATGTCGCGGCAGCCCTGGAAGCCGACGTCGGCGTACCCGAGATCGTCGGCCACCATGATCACGACGTTGGGGCGGCGCGGCGCCGCGGCGGCCGGCGCCGCCGCGAGCAGGAGCACGACACCGGCGAGCAGGGGCATGCGGGAGGCCGGCATGGGCATCCTCCGGGAGGCGGGGCGCGACACGATCACAGTCTATCGGCCGGTATGATCGCCCCGCGGTCCCCCGTCCGCGGTCCGGAGTGCACACCGCCATGGCCCCGAGCGCCTCTCCCCTGCTCCGCCCCGCCGGCATGGCCGCCGTGGCTCTGGCCCTGGCGCTCGGCTGGGGCATCCGCGGCAACTACGGCCACGAGGTGGGGGCGATGGTGCCGGGGGCGCTGGCGGCGATCACCGCGGCGATCGTCTCCGGGCGCGGCGACTGGCGGGCACGCGTCCCCTTCGCCGCCCTCTTCGGGGCGCTGGGCTGGGGCTTCGGCGGCTCGATCAGCTACATGCAGGTCATCGGCTACACCCACTCCGGCCATTGGCCGAGCCAGCTGTGGGGCTTCGCCGGCTTGTTCGTCATCGGCTTCCTCTGGGCCGCGCTCGGCGGCGCCGCCACCGCGCTGGCGCTGTCCCTCGACCGCGCGCGGCTCCAGGGGCTCTTCCCGGCGCTCGTGGTGGCGTTCGCGGCGCTCTCGCTCACGCCCCTCGTCCTCGCGGCGGTGCGCGATCCCGGTGCCGCCGGCGACGCCATGCGCCGGCAGGACAGCCCGCTCTACTGGCTCGACAGCGACTGGCTCGACGCGGCCGGCGTCGCCCTGGCGATGCTCGGCATGCAGCTCGCCGTGCGGCGCGGCGCGGGCCTCCCGCGCCTGCTCGCCTGCGGGGCCCTCGGCGCGGCCGCAGGCGCGCTATTGCAGGCGATCCTCCACGCCGCCGGCCTCGAGGCGCCGCTGTGGGATCTCGTCGTGCGCCCCCAGGGGGATCCGGCCCTCTTCCCGCGGGAGGCGCTCGTCACCAACTGGCCCGCCGGCCTCGCCGGAATCGCGCGGCACGCGGGATGGATCGGGGGTCTCGTCGGGGGAATCGTGTGGTGGGGCCTGGTGGGCGCCGGCCCCCAGGGAGGCGTGCGGCTGTGCCTGTGGCTGGCGCTGGGATGGCTCGGCGGCTTCCTCCTCCTGCCGGTGCTCCTCGGCGTGCGCATGACGCCGCCGCGCGGCGACGATTGGGCCGGCGTGCTCGGCGTCGTCGTCGCGGCGCTGGCGTGGTGCCGCGCCGAGCGGCTGCCGGCCGTCGCCGCGGCGCTGCTGGTGACGGGCACGATCGGCGGCCTCGCCTTCTCCGGCGGCGTGCTCGGCAAGCTGCTCATGGTGGCTCCGGGCAATCCGGCGCTCGTCTCCGATCCGGCCACGCTCGCCGCCTGGAGCCACTGGCAGGCCGCCAACTGGCACAGCTTCCTCGAGCAGCTCTACGGCCTCGCCAACGGCGTCGGCGTCGCCGTGGCCCTCGGCCTGCTCGACCCGCGGCTCCCCGCCGCCGACGACCACGGGCCGCGGCGCCGCTGGACGGAGCTGGTGTGCGTGCTGCTGGTCGTGCCCTGGCTGCTCCACGCCAATCTCGTCGACAACGTCGGCGACTGGACGGCGCCGCGCGACGGCAGGGCCGCCCTGCCCGACCCGATGCGGGCGCCGCTCGTGGGCGTCGCGATGTCGGCGCGGGGGTGGTTCGACCTCTTCTTCGGCGCGGGGGCGGCGGGGTTCGCCCTGCTCGCCTGGGTGCAGCTGCGCCGCCCGGTGGCGCTCGTGCCGCGCGACTGGCTCGGCCGCGGCCAGCTGCTCTTGATGCTCGTGCTGTGGCCGATGGCGCTGGGGAACGTCGCCAAGGCGCTGCCAGGATTCAGCGAGCAGCGCCTCCTCACCGAGGGGACGATCCTCCTCTGCGCGGTGGCGCTCACGGTGCTCGTGCTGCTCGAGCCGCCGGGCGACCGCCGGGCGGTGCCGCGCGAGGCCGCCGCCGATCCCGCCAGGCTCGCGCGGCGCGCCGCCGTGTGGCTGGTGGCGGCGGCCATTCTCGCGCCGCTGGCCGAGACGGCCGTCGTGCGCGCGGTGTACGGCGCGGCGGCGGCGGGCCACTCCGGCACGAACCTCCGCTTCGGACCCGACGCCAACTGGCGCACGCGCCCCGTGCTCCGCGGCTCGGTCCACCGCTGACGGCCGGCGGAACACGTCCACGACCGTTTGCCACCGCGGACACCCCCGACGAGGCCGGTGGCATTCAGGGGTGCGTGCCGCATCCGACCGCGGATCAGGCCGTCCACCGCCTGCGGACGGGCCGGGGCCCAAGTGCCCCGTGGCTCAGGCGGGGACGAGCCCCGGGCGGCCGTCGGCGACGACGAACGCCGCCGCGGTCGAGACCTGTCCGTCGGGGCGGTCGACCGCGTCGACGACGCGGAACTCGCAGCGGCATTCCCGGCTCCCCGCCTCGCAGAGCACGTAGCCGCGCTGCTGCGAATGGAAACGCACGAAGGGATTCTCGGCGTACAGCGCCGCCAGGCCCGCCGGCGCCGCGGTGCCGTTGCCCCCCGACGAGATCGACGTCGTCACCAGCTCCGCGGCCACCGTCCGCGCCCCCGCGCCGTCGCCGTCGGTATCGACCACCAGGTCGTTGGCCCAGTGGCTGTGGATGTCGCCGGTGAGGACGAGCGGATTGGCCTCGGGCCGCTCGCCGAGGGCCCGGAGGACGCGGCGTCGCTCGCGCTCGTAGCCGGGCCACTGGTCCATCGAGTAGGCCTCGGCCGGCCCCGGAACCCGGTCGACGCGCGCCATCATCACCTGCTGCGCCAGCACGTTCCAGCGCGCGGAGCCGCCGCGCAGGCCGTCGAGCAGCCAACGCTCCTGCTCGGCGCCCAGGAGCGTGGCGTCGTCGCGCGACTCCTCGCCGCAGGGGGCCTTGAGGCCGTCGCCGCAGGGCTGGTCGGTGCGGTACTGGCGCGTGTCGAGGATCCGGAAGGTCGCCAGGCGCCCCCAGGGGACGCTCCGATAGAGCCGCATCGACGGTCCCGCCGGGGCGCTGGCCGCGCGGAGCGGCATGTGCTCCCAGTAGGCCCGGTAGGCCCACGCACGGCGCGCGAGCAGCCCCTCGGGCGACGCCCCGGCGGCGGCCGGGACGGCGCCGGCGTAATTGTCGTCGACCTCGTGATCGTCCCAGGTGACGAGCCACGGGCACGCGGCGTGGGCGGCACGGAGCAGGCCGTCGGTCTTGTAGAGCGCGTGGCGGACGCGGAACCCGGCCAGCGAGTCGGTGGGGCCGCCGTCGTGGCGGCGCGTCTTCCCGTCGCGCGCCGGGTACTCGTAGATGTAGTCGCCGAGGTGGAGGAGGAGATCGGGGTCGTCGCGGACGGCCTGCGCGTAGGCCGTGTAGAGCCCCTCCTCCCAGTTCTGGCAGGAGGCGACGACGAAGCGCACGCGCCCCTCGGCGGCGTCGGGCGCCGGCGCGGTGCGCGTGCGCCCCACCGGGCTCGACGCCGAGCCGCAGCGGAAGCGGTAGAAGTAGGGGCGGCCGGGAGGCAGGCCGTCGACCTCGACGTGGACGGCGTGGGCCCAGTCGGGGGTGGCGGTCGCGGCGCCGCGCTGCACGACCCGCGCGAAGCGCTCGTCCTCGGCCACGTCCCAGTTGACCTCGAAGGCCTCGTGGGGCATGCCGCCGTCGGGGTCGAGGGGGCGCGGCGCGAGGCGCGTCCAGAGGACGAACCCGTCGGCGGAGGGCTCCCCGCTGGCGACGCCCAGCGCGAAGGGATCGGCGGGGAACGACGCCGCCCGCACGACCCTCCCCTCCGCCCGCGTCGACCACACCGCCGCGGCGGCCAGCGACGTGGTGGTGCGGAGGAAGCGGCGCCGGGAGCGGCCCGCGGAGAACGGTTCGGCGGGAAAGTGCATGGCGGGGCCCCGGGGGTTTCCACGGGGCGAATGGTACCACTGCCCCGCGTCCCGACCGCCCGTTTTCCCTCTGGTCGCCGGCCGCGGACCCGAGTCCAATGCCCTCATGAACACCTCCCGCCCCCCCGTCCGGCCGGCGCTCGTGGCGCTGGCCGCGCTTGTGTCCCTCGCCGGCGCCGTCCGCTCCCGCGCCGACGAGCCCCCCGCGCCGGCCACGGCGCCCCCCCCGGCGGCCGCCGCGCCCGACGCCGAGGAAGACCCCGCCGACGCGGCGCTCACCGAACGCGTGGAGCGCTCGATCGTGCAGATCTTCTCGAGCGTGCGCGCCCCCGACCTCGCGCGCCCCTGGACGAAGCAACCCCCCGCCGAGGCCACCGGCACCGGGATCGTGATCGAGGGGAAGCGCATCCTCACCAACGCCCACGTCGTGGCCTACGCGGGCGAGGTGCAGGTGCAGGCCCACGGCACCGGCACGAAGATCGGGGCCAAGGTGGTGGCACTCGGCCGGGGGATGGACCTGGCCGTGCTCGAGGTGGACGACGAGTCGCTCTTCGAGGGGCGCGAGCCGCTCGAGCGCTCGCGCGATCTGCCCGGCATCAAGGACTCGATCCTCGCCTACGGCTACCCCACCGGGGGCACGAACCTCTCGATCACCAAGGGGATCGTCTCGCGGATCGATTTCGTCGACAGCCGCTTCGACGCCCCTTCCCTGCGCATCCAGGTCGACGCGGCCATCAATCCGGGCAACAGCGGCGGGCCGGCCGTCAGCGACGGCAGGCTCGTGGGGCTCGTCTTCAGCCACCTCCGCAACGCCCAGAACATCGGCTACATCATCCCCACCGAGGAGATCGAGCTGTTCCTCGAGGACATCGCCGACGGCAGCAGCGACGGCAAGCCGCGCCTGCCGATCACCGCCTGGAACCTGGAGAACCCGGCGCTGCGCGCCTCGCACGGCGTGCCCAAGGAGACGACCGGCGTGCTCGTCGACGCCCCCTACGGCGACGATCCCGCCGCGCGCCTCGAGAAGTGGGACGTGCTCACGCACGTCGGCGGGGAGCCGGTCGACAACCAGGGGATGGTCGCCCTGCCGGGCATGCCGCGCCTCTCCTGCCTCTACATGGTGCAGCGGGCCACCGCCGACGGCCGGGTGCCGGTGACCGTGCGCCGCGCCGGCGAGACGAAGACCTTCGACCTGCCCACTACCCGGGTCGTGCCGCTGGTCATGCCGACGCTGGCCGGCGACTACCCGCGCTGGTTCATCTACGGCCCCGTCGCCTTCTCGGCCGCCACCAACCAATTCGCCCGCACCGCGATGACCTCCGGCGAGCTGGCCGCGGCCCTCGCTTCGCGCGGCAATCCGCTCCTCACGAGGCTCTTCGACGGCCCGGCCTTCCCCGGCGAGGAGCTCGTCGTGGTCTGTGCGCCGCTCTTCCCCCACCCCCTGTCGCGTGGCTACGGCAATCCGACCGGCGGCGTGGTGGCCACCGTCAACGGCAGCCGGGTGGAGAACCTGCTCCATCTGGTCACGCTGCTGCGCGACGCGGAGGAGGAGTTCGTGACGATCGAGTTCGCCGGCGAGATGACGATGCCGCTGGTGCTGCCGCGGGAGGCGGCCGAGGCGGCGGTGGAGGGGATCCTCGGCGACAACGGCGTCCGCGCCCAGGGCTCCCCGGACGCGATGCGCGTCTGGCAACACGACTGAACAAGGTGCCTGCCACCGAAACGGAGACTGCCACCGAATCTGGAGGGGAAAAGGTGCCTGGCACCTTTTCCGTCAGGCGGCGCGTTCGCCGGAGGGCAGCTCCTGGCTCGAGGGCCCGACCGGCGGCGCGGACGTCACCGGCGTCTCGCCGAAGTAATACTTCTTGGCGTCGGGGTGGTTGAGGACCTCGTCGGCGGTGCCGTGGCAGAGCACCTTCCCGGCGCGGATGACGTAGCTGCGGTCGGTGATCGCCAGCGTCTCGCGCTCGCGGTGGTCGGTGATGAGGATCGAGATCCCGTCGTCGCGCAGCTTGACGATGATCTTCTGGATCGAGTGGATCGTCACCGGATCGATGCCGGTGAAGGGCTCGTCGAGAAGGATGATGCGCGGGTTGGTGACCAGGCAGCGGGCGATCTCGAGGCGCCGCTTCTCGCCCCCGGAGAGGGCGCCGGCCCGCGACTTGCGGATGTGCGTGATGGCGAACTGCTCGAGGAGCTGCTCGCAGCGCTCCCGCCGCTCGCGCCGCCCCATTCCCACAAGCTCCATGATCGCCAGCAGGTTCTGCTCGGTGGAGAGCTTGCGAAACACGCTCTGCTCCTGGGCCAGATAGCCCATGCCGCCGTCGCGGGCGCGCTTGAACATCGGCCAGTCGGTGATCTCCTCGTCGTCGAGGAGCACGTGGCCGGCGTCGGGGATCACCATCCCGCACGTCATGCGGAAGCTGGTCGTCTTGCCGGCGCCGTTGGGGCCGAGCAGGCCGACGATCTCGCCGGCCTCGACGTGGAAGTCGACCCCGTCGACCACCTTGCGGCGGCCGTAGGTCTTCTCCAGTCCCTGCACCTCGAGCAGCGGCATCGGGCGCCTCCGTGAATGCCCGCCGGACGGGCCCGCTCCGGGCCCGGCCCACCCGGACGGCACGGCAGGGACAGCCCCGCCCGCCCCGTCAGCGGACCGGCCCCATCCTCCCGAAGTTCGGCCAGGAGGGCAATCGCAACTCGATCGGGTTTCCCGCGATCCGGAAGCGCACCGGCACCGCCCACGACGGGGAGACGGCGTGCGGCCAGAAGATCGTCAGCGCCTTGCCGACGATCAGATGGCGGTCGACGTGGTGCCCCTCGAGCCACAGCCGGCTGTCCTTGCTGGCGGCGGAGTTGTCGCCGAGGACGAAGAACTGGTCGGGCTCGAGGGGGAAGTCGAGCCGCGGCTTCTCGATCATCCCGCCCATGGCACTGATGTCGTGGGCGCCGATGTAGTAGATGTCGCGCAGCAACCGCAGCGCCGACACGCCGACCTCCGCCCCGTCGACCGTGATCCCGGCCGGCGCCAGATCGGAGGCCGCCGCGGCGCCCGGCACCGGCACGTCGAGCACAGGCCGGGAGGCCGCCGCGGCGCCGATCGGCGTCGCCCACGCGGAGGGGCGGTCGAAGGGCACGCGCCGCCCGTCGACGAACAGCGTCAGCTCGTCGTCGACGTTGGCGAAGCGCACCGTCCAGGCGCCGCGGCCACGGACCCCCGTGGCCGCCCGCGGCGTGCCGTCGAGGAAGGGGCCCGAGAGCTCCGCGTCGCCGGTGGCCAGATCGATCCGTACCTCGTGGCGCCGCCCCCCCTCGACGAGGTCGAGCGTCACCCGGCCCCCGGTGCCCCGGCTCTCCAGCCGCGCCTCGAGCGCCAGATCGCCCACCCAGTGCGAGCGCGTGGGGAGGGCGTTGTAGGGCTGGAAGTCGTCGACGAGCGTGGGCGTCAGCTCCCCGTCGACGCGCTCGCCGCCCTGGATCGCATCCCAGTCGTCGGGCGCGGGCATGAAGTGGCGGTAGCGGAGCGTGGCCGGCCCGCCGGCGGCCGTCACGGCGAAGGAGCGGCCGCCGTCGTCGCTGCGGAAGCGCGGCTCGGCCCCGGCGGCCGACCAGTCGCTCCAGCGGGCCGGCCACCCGGCCCGGGCCAGCTCCTCCGCCTCGTGGCGCGAGTCGTGCACGCACTGCAGCATCGCCGTGAGCTTGGCGTCGGGCTTGCGGGCGATCGCCGGCTCGGCACCGTCGCGGCTGGTCCAGATGTCGCCGCCGGCGATCGACACCGTCTCGCCGGGGAGGCCGATGAGGCGCTTGATGTAGTTCGTCTTGGCGTCCTCCGGATAGCGGAAGACCACCACGTCGAAGCGGCGCGGCTCGGTGAAGTCGTAGACGAACTTGTTGACGAGGATCCGGTCGCCGTTGAAGGAGGGGTAGCGCGGATCGTATTCGGTGCCGCGCGGTGTGTCGGCGAGGAGATCCATGACGTGGCCGCAGTTCGGGCAGCGTGAAGCCGCCACAAGCTTGCCGGCGAGGCGCGTGCGGAGCTGGGCGAGCTGCCCGTGCGGCGACTGGAGGCTCTCGATCGTGCGCTGGGCCCGGGCGCGCTCGTCGGGCCCGGCGCGCTCGTCGGCGGCCACGCCCTTGGCACGCTCGAGCTCCGCGGTCTTGATCGCCAGCTGCTCGCGGAAGCTCTGCGACTGGTCGTCCTCCTCGGCGCTGCAGCCGACGCGGTAGTCCAGGCCGCACGACCCGCACACGAGATCCTTGTGCCGCCCCATCAACGCCGGGGCCATCGACCCGGTGGGGATGACGAAGGCCTCGGCCTCGAAGGCCCGGAAGAGGAGCGCCAGGGTGAAGGCGATGACGATCGACTCCACCGTCTCGCGGCCGAAGGCGAGCGGGTCGGCGACCACGTCGCGCGCCCGGACCTTCGCCACCGCGGGCACCTCGGCCGGCCTGTTCTCAACCGCCATGTCGCGCTCCTCCGTAGGACCGGATTCCGGGGGCCCCGCCGCCGCCGTGCAGCCTAGCAGGCGGTGGACCACGTGACCCGCCGCTGGATGCGGCGGCGAACACCCCGGAAAAACCTCGGCTTTTTCCGCGGTGCCCTGCGTGGAAAAGGGTCATGGATGACGTTTTCCACGGGCCGCTGGACCGGAATACCGTCGCCGGCCTCATTTCGCCAAGAGCACCTCCACCTCCGCCCCCACGTCGTCGTAGGTGAAGGGACGGCCGAGCCGCTTGGTGGCGTCGTCCTCGTCGAAGCGGCGCACCAGCGCCCCGTCGGCGGCGTACACGTACACCGCCGGCACGCTCACCAGATCGAGCTTCCGGTAGACGACGTCGGCCTCCTCGGTGCAGAGCAGATTCACGATCCCGTCGGCCTTCACCTTCTCCAGGAAGGCCCGCACCGGCGGCAGGACGTCCTCCGGTGCGTCGATCCCCTCGTAGTCGAGCGACAGCGAGATGCAGGCGATCTTCGCGCCGTGACGGCGCTGGAGCTCCAGGAGCCGCGGGAACTCCTTCACGCAGGGGGGGCAGGAGGTGCTCCAGCAGTCGACCACCACCACGCGGCCGCGGTGTCGGGCGATCTGGGCCTCGAGCCCGGCGGTGTCGACCAGGCCCACCTCCACCCCGGCGGCCGCGGCCGGGCTCGCGGCGGTTCCCAGGGCCAGGATCAGCGGCGACAATCCCGCCACGAGCATCCCGCGCCATCCCGCCTGCCGCCCGCATGTGCATCCCGCCATGAGCCCCTCCCGTTTCGTCCACGAGCGCCACAAGCCCCCGGCCGCGCTGCCCGGCCCGCGGGGGCTCCTGGTGGCCTGCGCGCCGATGCGCAGCCACGTCAATCTCTCCCATATCGTACGGACCTGCGGCTGCTTCGGCATCCCGCGGGTGATCGCCTGCGGCGCCGCCCGGCTCGACGAGCGCATCGCCCGCGACGGGGCCGAGGAGGTGGAGCTCGAGGTCCACCGCAGCCTCGGCCCGGTGCTCGACCGGCTCCGCCTCGAGGGACGGGAGCTCGTCGGCCTCGAGCAGGCCACCGGCTCGGAGCGTCTCTTCGACTTCCGCTTCCAGGAGCGCACGGTGCTCGTCATCGGCAACGAGCGCACCGGGCTCGAGGCGGAGATCCTCGACCGCCTCCAGCGCGTGGCCGAGATCCCGATGTACGGCCTCCCCCACAGCCTCAACGCGGCCACCAGCGCCGCGATCGCGATCTACGAATACTGCCGCCAATTCCCCGGCGCGGGGCCGGGGCCATGACGCTCGTCATCGGCACCGACGAGGCGGGCTACGGGCCGAACCTCGGACCGCTGGTGGTGGCGGCTCAACGACGACGACGCTCGACGGCCGAACTGATCGAACGCACACCAGCCGATGGTTTGGTCGGGGGCATCGGCACCGTAAATGCCGGACTCTTTCCGGGTCGCGAGAGTCGGGTGATTGCGATGTCGTACGACTACAGCGTTCTGGCCGG
>CAISKG010000059.1 GCA_903885855.1 uncultured Planctomycetaceae bacterium | reverse complement strand
TTCGCGGCGGCGGGGGCCCTGGCGCTGGCCGCCGCCGCGCCGGCGCCGGCGCCAGCGTCGGATCCGGACCCGGCCCCACATCCGGATCCCTCCGATCCGGCGCTCCGCGACGTGCTCGAGCGGCTGCGCGTGCGCCACGGCGTGCCCGGCGTGTGGGCGGGGCGGTTCCACGCCGACGGCCGCAGCGTGTCGGCCTGCACGGGCCTGCGCCGCGCCGACGGCGACGACGCCGTGGCGATCGACGACGTGCTGCATCTGGGCTCCTGCACGAAGGCGATGACGGCGCTCCTGGTGGCGCGGGAGTGCGCCGCCGGCCGGCTCGCGTTCGACGGCACGCTCGCGGGCATCCTCCCCGACGACGTGCCCGCCGATTCCCCCTGGGCCGGCGTGACGGTCGAGGCGCTGCTGCGCCATACCGCCGGCGTGCCGGCCAATCCCGACTGGGGGACACTCGACCGGGCCCATCCGCGCGACGCCGTGGCCGCGCGGCGCGCGATGGTGGCCTGGCTCCTCGAGCAGCCGCGGCCGGAGGCTCCCGCCTTCGACTACTCCAACTGCGGCTACGCGCTGCTCGGCCACCTCGTGGAGCGAGTCCGGGAGACGCCCTGGGAGACGCTCCTGCACAGCGAGATCCTCGCCCCGCTGGGCGTGGCGCGCTCGGGCTACGGTCCGGTGCCCCCCGACGGCGCCGCGGCCGGGGCCTGGGGGCACGTGGAGCGCGGGGGGAAACTCGAGCCGGTGCGGATCGACAACCCACCCCCGCTGGGGCCCGCCGGGAGGGTGCATCTCCCGCTCGGCCAGTGGGCCCGCTTCGCGCTGGCCTTCGCGCGCGGCGGCGCGGCGGCGAAGGGGGCGCTCGGCATCCCGGACGCCGTCTGGGAGCGGCTCCTCGATCCTGGCCCCGACGGCGACTACGCCGGCGGCTGGGGCACCGCGGAGCGCGGCTGGGGGGGCGGGCGGGTGCTCACCCACGCCGGATCGAACACCACCTGGTACTGCGTGGCCTGGGTGGCACCCGAGCGCGACTTCTGCCTGCTGGGGGCGACCAACACGGCCATCCCCGCGGCGCCCCGGGCCTGCGACGGGGCCGTCGCCGCCTGCCTCGACGGGGCGCTGCTCCCCTTCGCGTCCGATCGCGGCTGACGGGGGCTTGCAGCCCCGGGCCCGCCGGGGTCGATTGATGGCGGGCGACGCGGGCGCATCCGGCCCGACGCCGCGGCCCCCGACGGCCCGAACGAGCGAAAGGAGTCCTCCGATGCCGCGCCGCGCACCGCGCCGAACCGGCGCCGCCACCCCCGCCCCCCAGGGCCGGCCCGGCACCTGCCCGTCCGACGAGCTCCTCGAGGGGGATTGCCTGGCGAACCTCGCCACGCTGCCGGCGGGGAGCGTCCATCTGGCCTTCGCCGATCCCCCCTTCAACATCGGCTACGACTACGACACCTACGACGACCGCCGCTCCGCCGACGATTACCTCGCCTGGTCGCGCCGCTGGATGGCGGAGGTGGTGCGCGTCCTGCGCCCCGACGGCACCTTCTGGCTGGCGATCGGCGACGAGTACGCCGCGGAGCTGAAGGTCACGGCGACGCGCGAGCTCGGCCTCACCTGCCGCAGCTGGGTGGTGTGGTACTACACCTTCGGCGTCAACTGCCGGCAGAAGTTCAGCCGTTCGCACGCCCATCTGTTCCACTTCGTGCGCGATCCCGCCGCCTTCACCTTCAACACCGACGCGATCCGCGTGCCGTCGGCGCGGGAGCTGGTGTACGGCGACCGGCGTGCCGATCCGGCCGGCCGCCTCCCCGACGACACGTGGATCCTCCGCCCCCAGGACCTGCCGGAGGGCTTCGCCGCCGACGGCGACACCTGGTACTTCCCCCGCGTCTGCGGCACCTTCAAGGAGCGCTCGGGCTGGCACGGCTGCCAGATGCCCGAGCAGCTGCTGGGGCGGATCGTGCGCGCCTCGAGCATGCCGGGCGATCTGGTCCTCGATCCCTTCGCCGGCAGCGGCACGACGCTGGCGGTGGCGCGCAAGCTCGGCCGCCGCTACCTCGGCTGCGAGCTCTCGCCGCAGTACGCCGCGCGGATCCGCGAGCGCCTCGCCGCGGCGAACCCTGGCGACGCGCTCGACGGCGCCCCCGAGCCGCTCAAGAGCGTCCCGGCGACGCGCGACGGCCGGCGCCTGCCGGCCTCGCGGGCGTCGGCCAAGGGGCGCCGGCGCCGCCCGGCCAAGCCGGCCTTGTCCCGTCAGGACCGCGCGTGATGGAATGGCCCGGGCGCGGGCGCGGCCCGGCGGCCGCCCGGTAGCGGCGTGGTCCTCCCCTCGGGAACGGCGGCGATGGCGGGCGAAAAACCGGGCCAGAAGCCGGGCCGGAACCCCGGCCGGCGGGCGGAGACGACCGCGGAGGGCGGGGGCTCCCCCGCCGCGGGCGGCGGCTTCACCGCCCCTCCGGCGGATGGCGGGCTCTCGATCGACCGCCTGGCGCGGGCCTTCGCCTCGATGATGGGGGTCGCCGATCCGTACACCGCCCCGCCGCCCGACGAGGAGCCGGCGGCGGTCGCCGAGGTCGACCCGTCGCCCGATCTCGACGAGGGGGCGGGGGGCCCGGCCGCCGGCACGCCCTGCCGCGTGAGCCCGTCGACGATCCTCGAGGCCCTGCTCTTCGTGGGGCTGCCGGGGGGAGTGGCGCTCGAGTCACGGCGCGTGGCGGGGCTGATGCGCGGCGTGCGGGCGGAGGAGATCGACGACCTCGCCGACGAGCTCTCCCGCCGCTACCGCGCCAACCGCTGCCCCTACGAGGTGGTCCAGCAGGGCGCCGGGTGGGTGATGCGCCTGCGGGAGGAGTTCGCCGCCTTCGGGCAGGTGCTCGAGGGGCGCGCGCGGCAGGTGCGGCTGGACGCCGAGGCCCTCGACGTGCTGGCCGTCGTGGCCTGGAACCAGCCGGTGCCGCGCGACCGGCTGGTCGAGCTCGGCTGCGACGCCTCGCCGAGTGCCCTGCGGGCGCTGGTGCGCCGCGGGCTCCTCGAGCTCGCGCCGGGCACCGACGGCCCCGCCTGCTACCGCACGACGCGGAAATTCCTCGACGTCTTCCATCTCTCCCGCATCGAGGACCTGCCCGCCCCCAACGATCCACCGGCGTGATCGCGTCACGCCGGCGGCCGGGGCTGGCCGTCGAGCCAGGCCCGGGCCTCGGCGGCGCTGCGCACGATGCCGTCGAGCTGGAGGGCGCGGAGGCGGGCGAGCGTCGCCCCCAGCGCCGGACCGGGCGCGAAGCCCGCCCGCCGCAGGTCGTCGCCGCCGAGGAGCGGCGGGGGATCGAGTTCCGCGCGCGGCAGCTCCAGGCGGTCGCCGACCCAGCGGGCCAGCCGGCCCCGCTCCTCCCCCCCGAGCGCCGCCCGGGCGCGCAGCGCGTCGGCCAGGAGCGGCGCGTCGCGGTGCGCGAGCCAGGGCTGGACGGTGGACCAGGGGCGATCGGGCGGGGGCGGAGCCGTGTGCTCGTCGAACGCATCGAGCGCGGCACGCAGCCACACCGCGGCGGCCCCCTCGCGATTGGAGAGCCGCAGCCGCGCGACCACCGCCGGAAGGCATCCGGGCGCCCCCTCGGAGACGACCGCGAGCGCCGCGGGGAGCGAGGGCTCGTCGAGGGCGTCGATGCGCCGGGCCCGGGCCTCCCAGCCCGCGTCGGAGGCACCGCCGGCGGCCTCCGCGAACTCGGGGAAGAGCACGTCGAACAGCCCCGTGTCGCGGAGCAACAGGAGGGCCTCGCCCCGCCCCGGCCGGGAGAACATGGCGCGCAGTTCGGCGGCGATCCGCTCCGGGCTGACGGTCACGACCAGGCTCGCGAAGCGCTCCACCGCCGCGCGGGTGGCAGCCTCGAGCACGAAACCGAACCCGGCGGCGAACCGCACGGCGCGGAGCATGCGCAGGTGGTCCTCGCCGAAGCGGAGGGCCGGCTCGCCGATCGCCCGGATCACCCCGGCGGCGAGGTCGGCCCGGCCGCCGACGTGGTCGTGCACCGCGCCGTCGAGGGGATCGAGGAACAGGCCGTTGATGGTGAAATCGCGGCGCTGGGCGTCTTCGCGGGCGGTCGAGAACGCCACCGCCTCCGGATGGCGGCCGTCGCTGTAGGCGGCGTCGGTGCGGAAGGTGGTCACCTCCACCTGCCCCGAGCCCCGGGGCCCGACCACGGTGATCACGCCGAACGCGGCACCGAGCGCCAGCGTCCGCGATCGGCCGAAGAGGGCGCGCACCTCGTCGGGGCGCGCCGACGTGGCGACGTCGTAGTCGGCGGGGGTGCGGCCGAGGAGTTCGTCGCGGACGCATCCGCCGGCCCACAGCGCCTCGTGCCCCGCCCCCCTCAAACGGACGACGACGTCGCGGGCGAACGCCCTGGCCTTCTCGGGATCGGCATCGATGGCTGGCATGGGGTTCGACCCGAGCGTTGACACCTTTTCAGGCCGCTCATAGACTCCGAACAGTGTGTTTTTCGGGTGAAAACGGGGATTTTCCCGGCTTTTCTGAACCCGCGACGCCCTGACAGCGTACCCAGCGGAGTCCGATCGGGGGGCGATCCGGATCCTGTTTTCCCGCTCCCCGTCCGCAACCAGCGGCCCCCAACGCCGTTCATTCTTCGTCCGTCATCCCGTTCGGCCGTCTTTTCCGGAGATTCATCCTCATGTCGTTCCGCACCCGAGACCCGCGTCGGACGGGGTTCACCCTCGTCGAATTGCTCGTCGTCATCGCCATCATCGGCACGCTCGTCGGCCTGCTGCTCCCGGCGGTCCAGGCGGCCCGCGAGGCGGCCAACCGCAGTTCCTGCGTCAACAAGATGAAGCAGCTGTGCCTCGCGCTGCAGAACTTCCACGACACCCGCAAGGTGCTCCCGGCCGCGATCGACCGCTATTCGGCGACCGCCACCACCTTCAACACCAACGCCACCGCGACCTCCCCCGCGGGCTTCAGCTGGATCGTCCACATCCTCCCCTACATGGAGGAGAACAACCTCTACAACATCATCGCCTCGAACACGAACCGCTTCGCCCGCGGCGCCGTGCCCTTCGGGGCCAACGTCCTCGGGGTCGGCTCGAACCACGCCTCGACCCAGCAGCTCCCCGGACTGCTGTGCCCGTCGTACGGCGGCGCCGGCACGGTGCAGATGCAGGTGGGGAGCAACCTCAAGTCGGTCCTCGCCGGCAGCCCCCCCTACAACCAGATCGCGATCACCAACTACAAGGCCATGACCGGCATCCTCACCCAGTCCAAGGCGGGCAGCGTCACGGCCCCCCTCACCGACAACGGCGTGATCACGCTCCGCAGCCCGAAGACCGGCAACTTCGACACCGACAGCCTGCCGCAGTACGGGCAGACGATGGCCGCCGTCCGCGACGGCACCGCCAAGACGATCCTCGTGATCGAGAGCCGTGAGGCGGGCAACTCGGCCTGGATCGACGGCATGCAGACGTTCGTCGTGGCCGTCTCCGACGACTCCGGCGCCCTGCCGTCGCTCGTCGGCGGTGCCTGGGCAACCAACGGCGTGCAGTCGTCCCTCGGCTACGGCCCCGTCGCCACGGCGACGGGCCGCGTCAGCATGACTCTCGGCTCGCGCGGCACCCTGGGTAACTCCGCCTGGGGCCCGAGCAGCGACCATGCCGGCGGCCTCGTGATCACCGGCTACGTCGACAGCCACGTCAGCCAGGTCGCCAACGACATCGACCCGGCCGTGTTCTTCGCCATCTGCACCCGCGACTCCGGCGAGGCGACCGCCAGCGAGTGAGGCGGGCCGGACCTCCCGATCCCACGCGCAGCCGGAGGGGCCCGCCCCTCCGGCTGCGTCGTTTCTGGATACCCCCCCGGATGCCCCCCATGACCGAACCGCTCCCCGTCGAGATCGCCGCGCCGGAGGCCGCCCGCCTCCTGGCCGACGATCCGACCGCCCTCCTCCTCGACTGCCGCACGCCCGAGGAGCACGACACCGCCCGGATCGCCGGCGCGCATCTGCTCCCCATGCAGGAGATCGCCGCGCGTGTCGGCGAACTCGAGCCCTGGCGCGACCGGACGATCGTCGTCCACTGCCACCACGGGGTGCGCAGCCTCCGCGTCACCCACTGGCTCCGCGAACGCGGCTTCGCCGCCACGAGCATGCGTGGCGGCATCGATGCCTGGAGCGCCGAGGTCGATCCGACGGTGCCCGTCTACTGACGCGCCACGTCGGCGAGGATGCCCCGGACCACGGCGAGGTGGCGCTCGAGGAACGGCACGGGGCCGTCGAGGAGCGCCCGATCGGCCGCCTCCTCGGGGACGAGCCGTGCCACGATCGCCTCGGCGAGGGGCTCGATGCCGGTGCCGGCGTGCACCGACACGATCACCCCGCCGGCGGCGGCCACGGCGCCCGGGGCCAGGTCGGCCTTCGAGCGGACGACGAGCGTGCCCGGGGCATCCTCGGCCGGGGCCCCCCCGGCGGCCTCCGCCACGCGCAGCACGAGGTCGGCGTCGCGGAGCGATTCGGCC
>CAISKG010000058.1 GCA_903885855.1 uncultured Planctomycetaceae bacterium | reverse complement strand
GCGGCGTTCGCCGAGGGCCTCGCCAACCGCCACGCCACGATCTCCGAGGCCTTCTCGGTCCATGTGCAGGCGGGCACCGACGACCACGAGTCGATCCTCGCCTACATCGACTTCCTCCGAGCGAAAACGCGTGCCGCGCTCCGCCGCTCCGACGACGACATCCCCTGCTGATCCCGCAGGGGCCCAGCCGCCGTCGCTCGCGCGCAGCCCCTCTCCGGCGGCGACCGTGTCGCGCGGACGATACACCAGCCGCGGCCGGCGCGAGTCGGGCCATCCGATTGTCAGGGCGGAATGGTGACCGGACTCGACGCCGACCGCGGCGGTGAAGGAAACCAGCCCGCCGGATCCAACGGGCGGAGGTGTTCTAGCAATCGCCCCGTCAGGTGATCAAAAACCGTTTCCGTAAGCCGCGGGATTCCCGTGAAAACAGCCCGGGGAGCCGCGGCAGAACGGGCCCGAGTCCCCTCGTCCGCAGGGGCACTCCCTCCCGGTTTTTCCACTGGCCCCGAAGCGTCGCACTCGGCAGAATCCGCCCCCCCCCGATTCCTCCCGTCCCGGCGGAAGTCGCCAGCCATGCCCGTCGTGCAACCCTCCCCGCGCCCGCTCGGCATCGCCGCGATCTCCGTCGTCCAGCCGACCTGGCAGGTGGACAACGCGTGGTTCGGCGCGTCGATGCCGCGGAAGTTCGCCCGCCACACCGGCATCGAGCGCCGCGCCGTGTCGCTCGAGGCGGAGGACGCGATGGCGGCGGCGGCGTTCCGCCAGTTGCAGCGCGACACCGGCTGCCGTCCCGGCGACTGCCGCGCGCTGCTCTTGGTCTCGCCGTCCCTCCTCCCCGCGGGGGTGGCACGGCGCCATCTCGACCCTGTCGCCGTCGAACGCGAACGGCCCGGCAACGTCGCCCGGCGGACGGCCGAGATGCTGGGCCTGGTCGGCTGCCGGACGGCGGGCATCAATTGGTTCTGCTGCGGCTACGCGCGGGCCCTGGAGCTGGTGACGCGGCGCTGGGCGCCGCGGCTCGACCTGGGGGACGGCGGCTACGCCGTCATCGTCGTGGCCACCCGGATCAGCCGGATCACCGACTACGGCGATCCGCAGACCGGCGGGCTCTTCGGCGACATGGCCACGGCCACGCTGCTGGCGCCGCTCGACGGTCGCCGGCACGGGGTGCACTTCGAACTCGTCCACGCCGACGCCTCGCGCCAGCCCGCGGCACGGCCGGCGTTCGATTTCCAGGCACGCGACGACGTCCCCGTGCCCGCCCCCGACGGCGGGAAACGGATCGACGGGCGGCGCGTGGTGTACACGCTCGACGGGATGGCGATCGCGGAGCTGGCGCCGCGCGAGATGGCGGCGGCGGTGGCCTCGGCCCTGGCCGAGCGGGGGCTCGACGGGCCGGACGTCGACCACGTCGTGCCCCATCAGGCGGGCACGGGCATCGTCAATTTCGCGGCCATGAAACTCGACGACCACGGCGTCCGCTGCGAGGTGGTCAACGGCCTGACCCGCGGCACCGGCAACACGAGCGCCTGCTCGATCCCCCACGCCCTGCGCGAGCGGTGGGATTCCCTCCACGGCCTCGTCGCCTGTCCCGCCGCGGCGGTGGGGAGCCCCGGTCGGGCGGAGGTGCTGCGGGGCTGCGTCCTGCTGCGTTCCACGCCGTTGCACGACCGCCGTGGCGCGGCCGCCGCCTGATCGGCTCCCGGCCCGCGCCGGGCCGCCCGCACGCCGGCGTGCCCGTCCGCCCGCTCCCGCGGTAGACTGACCGCTTTCCGCCCCTCCGGCGATCGCGCCGGGGACGCGCGGCCCCTTCCCGGGAGTCGATCGGCGGCGTCGGCCGGGACGACCGCCCCTGCACCGTCCGCATGAACCGGTACGCCGCCTTCCTCCGTCGGTATCCGCTCGCCGTCGCCCTCCTGGCGGGCCTGGCGACGGCCGTCGCGGCCGTGGGTCTCGCCCGGCTCGATTTCGACGAGGATCCGCGGAACTTCGTCCACCGCGACGACACCGACCGCGACCTCCTCGACGAGCTGTTCGACGATTTCGGCGCCGACGACACCGACGTCCTGGCGGCCGTCGAGGGGCTCGATCCGGGTGACGTGGCGAGCGTCCGGGTGCTGCTGGATCTGATCGAACGGCTGCGTTCGCTCGACGCGGTGGTGTCGGTCGCCAGCCCCTTCGACGCCCGGCGCGTCGGGCGGCCGCTGGTGCCGCTCTTTCCCCGCGCCGAGTCCAATTTCACCCCCGAGCGGCTCCGCGCCGCCTTCGACGCCGCCCGGGCCCACCCCGGCCTGCGCGGCCAGCTGATCTCACCCGACGGGGAGCTGTTCCTGTTCGTGGTGCGCCTGCGCGAATCGTCGGGCACGATCGCCGACACGCGCGGCCAGGTACGGCTGCTCCGGGAGGTCGTGTCCACCGCCACGGAGGGGACGCCGCTGACGATCACGCTCGCCGGCCATCCGCCGCTGCGCGTCGACGTCATCGCCGCGGTGCAGGGGGAGTTCTACCGCAGCCTCCTCCTCTCCTGCCTGGCCACGCTCGTGGTGGCGGCCGTCGCCTTCCGCAGCCTGCCCGGCGTGGTCACGGCGCTGGCGGGCCCCGCCGTGGGGCTCGTCTGGACGCTGGGATGGATGGGGTGGACGGGGCAGCGCATCAACGGCCTCAACACCATCCTCCCCAGCCTGGTGTTCGTCCTGGGCTTCAGCGACTCGGCCCACCTCATCGTCGCCTACCAGAACGCGCGTGCCGCCGGCATGGGGGTCGCCGACGCCATCGGCAAGGCCCTCGTCGACGTCGGCTCCGCCTGCGTGCTGATGGTGCTCACCACCGCCGTCGGGTTCGGCGCCCTGGCGATCGCCGAGATTCCCAGCGTCAGGCAGTTCGGCATCGCCGGGGCGATGGGCACGATCCTCGGGCTGGCCGCGGTGCTCACCGTGATGCCGACGCTCGCGATCCTCGGCGTCCTCCGCGCCCCGGGGGCCGGCAAGGCCGCGAGCGCGGAGGGGGAGGAGGCGGCCGGGAGCCCGCTGTTCCTCCAGCGCATGGCGCTGGCCTGCCTGGGGCGCCCGCGCACGGTCGTGACGCTGGCGGTGCTCGCCACCACCGGCCTGCTCCTGGCCACGCTGCGGCTCACCTCCGACATCCGCTGGCTGGAGATGCTCCCCGCGGGCGATCCGACGATCACCGTCACGCGCCGCTGCGACGACAAGCTCGGCGGCGCGCTGTTGGTGTCGGCGATCGTCGAGTGGCCGGAGGGGGAGTCGCTCGAGTCGGAGGCGGTGCTGGACGTCGTGGAGCGCGTCCAGGAGGCGCTGCAGGCGAGCCCCGAGCTCACCGGCGCCTTCTCGGTGCGCAACCTCCTCCAGGCCTTCTCCGCGGGGGAGGAGATCGAGGGCCCCGCCTTCCGCCACCTGCGCCGGGTGCCCGAGCGGCATCTGGCCCGCATGCTGCGCGACGACCTGCGCCGCACGGTCGTCACGGCGCGGGTGCCCGACGTGGGCGCCGCCAGGCTGCTGCCCGAATTCGATCGCATCGCGGCCAGCCTCGGGCGGATCGAGGCCGATCACCCGGGATTCCGCATCCGCCTGACCGGCACCGCGGTCACCGCCGCGCGGGCCGTGTTCCAGATCATCGAGGACACGCGACGCAGCCTGTTCACGTCGGCGGCGATCATCCTCGCCATGACGGTCGTCGCCTTCCGATCGCTGCGTTACGGGCTGTTGTGCATCATCCCCAACCTGTTCCCGATCCTCGCCACGTCGGCGGCCCTGGTGGCGGTGGGGGAGCCGCTCCGGCTGGCCAGCGCCGTCACCTTCAGCATCGCCCTCGGCCTCGCCGACGACAGCGCCATCCATTTCGTGAGCGCGTTCCTCCGCGGCCGTCGCGACGGCCTCGACACCCGCGCGGCCCTCGAGCGCGTGCTCCAGACGAGCGGCCGGGCGATGGTGATCGCCGCCCTGACGCTGGCCGCCGGGATGGCGCCGCTCCTCTTCTGCCGGCTGGCGCCGCTGCGGACCTTCGCGGCGCTGTCGATCCTGGCGATCCTCGCCGCGCTGGTCGCCGACTTCTTCATCCTCCCGTCGGTGATCGCCTGCTTCGGCGGCGAACCACGCTCCCCCGGCGTCAGCGGCGCTGCAGACACTCCGGATTCTCCGGGGTCGACTGCAGCCGACGGATCTCCTCGAGGAGGAAGTCGGGGAGCATGAAGGGCTCGTAGCCCACGTGCTGCCAGCGCATCCGTCCGTCGGCCCCCACGAAGCAGGTCGCGTGGAGCGGCTTCGACTCGAAGTCGTCCCAGGCATCGAGCGCCCGGAAGGCGGCGCCGTCGGCCCCGGAGTGGACCGGGAAGGGGAGCGACTCCCCCGCCTCGCGGATCTCGGCCGGTGTGTCGGTGGTGAGCACGAGCACGGGCACCCCCGCCGCCGCGAAGTCGGGGGCCTTGGCCGCGAAGGCCTTGATCTGGTCGTTGCAGTGGCTGCACGCCTTGCCCAGCGTGAGCAGGAGGAGGTGCGGACGGCCGCGCAGGGCGTGGCCGTCGACGGGTTCGTCGGCCCCCGTCCGTGCCGTCCAGTCGCCCGCCTGCCAGGCCCGGAACTCGATCGGGCCGAGCGTGGCCAGGTCGGGCCGCTCGCCGACGTCGGCCGCCGGCACCGCCGGCTGCCGCCAGTCCCCGGTCACCCCCGCCGCCTCGGCCACCGGCGCGAGCCGGCGCAGCGCCGGCAGATCCGGATCGGCCTTCGCCGCCAGCCGCCGCACCTCGTTGAACGTGGCCAGCGCCTCGTCGCGCTTGCCCGCCTGCCACTCGACGTGGCACACCAGCGCCCGCGGGGCGAGCGACGACTTCTCGGCGTCGGCCCACGCCCGGGCCACCTCCAGCGCCTTGGCGGTGTCGCCGAGGGCCAGGTGGAGGGGGGCGAGCCGGGCACGGTCGAGGTCGCCGAGCGTGGCGAGCACCTGCCGGGCCTCGTCGCCGCGGCCGGCCGCCAGATGGTCGCGGAGGCGCAGCTCCGAGAGCGGCCGCGTCAGCTGGCCGATCCGCTCGGTGAACGGCTGCATCGCGTCGACCATCGCCTTGCTGATGTCGGCCGCCGACTGCCCCTTGGCACGGGCCTCGGTTTCGGCGCGGGCCGAGGCGGCGTCCCGCCCCTCGCGCTCCGCGCGCTCGAGCGCCGAGAGCCGCTCGAGCGCGGCGCGCCCCGCCGCGGCGTCGCCCCGCGCGAAGCCGGCCACGCCGAGGAGATGCTCGCGCCGCCAGCGATCCTCGAACTCGCGCCCCGGCTCGAGATAGGGCGTGTCGGCCAGGCACGCCGCCACGTCCCACAGTTCCCAGGCGAGGATCGTCTCGAAGAGGCGGTCGCGGCCGTACTGCCAGGCGCTGCCCGGCTCGTCGAAGGTCTGCGCCGGGAGAGGCTTCACCTCCTTGGAGCGGGGAATCCGCGGCATGGCGATCATGTTGGCGGCGATGGCGAGGCCCTCGCGCGCCCGGCCGGCGTGGTTGAGATTGCGGATCAGCCACTCGCTGTTGTGGGCGAAGTTGTGGATCTGGTCGGGGAAGAGGTGGGCCCGTCCCATCCAGGCGTGGTCCACGCGGGCCGCCGCCTCCTGCTGCCAGGCGGCGTCGTGCCAGCGCTGCAACTCGGAATAGGTGTGGCCGGGCATGTGCCACATGTGGGCGATGCCGGGGGCCGACGGCCCGCAGGAGGCCGCCGATCGCAGCGCTTCGGCGGGCCGAAGCCCGTCCCACAGATGGATCAGGTAATGGTGGATCGGATGGCGCGGGTTGCGCGCGAGCACCTGTCCGGCCAGGGCGTCGATGGCCAGCGAGCTGGTGGGCTGGATGCCGCTGCGCGACTTGTTCCACCAGGCGAATCCGACGAGGAAGGCCCGCGCCTCCAGGTCGTCGGGGTGGTCCAGCGCGATCCGCTCGAGCGCCGCCACGAACTCGGTCTGGTGCGCCTTGCGCTCGGCGTCGTCCTTCTTCTCGGCGAACAGCCGCCGCGCCGCCTCGATCCAGGCCTTCTCGCGCGGCGTGGCGGCGTCGAACGCCGGCCCCGTCGCCTTGGCGAGGATCTGCCGGGCCCGGGCCTCGTTCTGGATGTTGGCCATCGCCATGCCCCAGTGGGCCATGACGCAGTCGGGATCGATCTGGAGGGCCGTGCGGAAGGATCGCTCCGCCTCCCAGTACCAGAAGCCGTGCAGCTGCCCCACCCCCTGGTTGACGAACGCCTGGGCCTCGGGGGCCTTGGTCGTCACCGGAAACTGGACCGTACCGCAACCGGCGACCGCCGGGAGCCGCCGGCGCGGCCCCTCGGAGAAGCTCTCGCCGTGCATCGAGTGGCCGGGCCTGGGGGCCGGGGCCTCCTGGGCGCAGGCGGCGCCGGCGACGAGCGCCGCCAAGAAGGCGAGCGGAGCGAGGCCCCGATCGCGGCAGGGGGGGAGGGTGTTCATCCCTTGAGGATACCCACGCCGTCGGCCCACTGCCGGGGGCGGCCCGGCACGTGGACACCCCCGCGTACGGGGAGGTACCCTTGCCGGCGGAGACGGGGCGGATGTCGGCGACGCGACCGTGCCGCTCCGCGATCTGCCGCATGCGACCAGGGGGGCACTCGTGCGCATCGATTCGCTCGCCGCGCGTCACGGGGATGACGCCGAACTCCGCCGCCACGCGGCCACGATCCGCGACTGCCTCACGCGGCTGGAGGAGGTGGAGGCCGCCAACCGGACCGCGCGCCGTGCGCTCGCCGCCACGACGGTGGCGCTGGTGACGCTGGTGACGCTCTTCGGCTGGTCGATCTGGTCGACGCTCCGCCGCCAGGTCACGCCGGAGGGGCTCGAGGCGGCGCTCCAGGCGAAGATGGCCCAGCTCGCGCCCCCCCTCGGCGAGAAGCTCGTCGAGCAGGTCCTCGGGGCCATGCCGGCGTATCGCGACCTCGCCGCCGAGCGCGCCGTGAAGGCCTGGCCGGCGTTTTCGGCGCGCGTCGCCACCGAGGCCGAGTCGTTCGCCACCGACACCGAGGCGATGGTCCGCGCCCGATCGCAGCAGGCGCTGGAACGCGTCGCGGGGCGTCTCTCCGACGACCTGAAGCGTGATTTTCCCGGTCTCACCCCGAAGCGTCTCGAGGCTCTCACGCGCCGTCTCCATGACGTGCTCCTCGCCGAAGGGGTGGGGCTCGGCACCGAGGTCGAGGCCATCATCGCCCGCGAAGCCGACCGGATCGCGATCATGCTCGGCCGATTGCCGGTCGAGGAGACGGCGGAACAGCCCGAGACCCGGCTCCAAAAGCGATTCATCCACCATCTCCTCATGGAGATCGACGACCGGGTCGCCGCGTGGCCCGAGGTCGACACCGACGCTGCCCCCGGCACCGACGCCGCCTCCCCCCCTCCTCCTCCGTCCCCTCTGCCATGACCGACCTCACGCCCCACGACCTCGACGCCGCCGGCGACCTCGCCGATGCCGCCGCGCACCTCTCCCGCCGGCTCGACGGAGCCCGCGTCGCGGCCCGCCGGCGCCGTCTGCTCGCCCTCGTCGCGGCGGCGGTCCTCCCGCTGGCCGTCGGCGCCTACCTCGCCTTCCTCGCCCTGACGGTGCGGCGCTACGCCTCGCCGGAGGTGCTCGTCGAATTGGCGGTGGCGTCGGTCGAGCCCACGCTCGAGGTGGAAGTGGGGCGCGTCGGCGAGCGTCTCATCGCCGAGGCGCCGCGCGTCATGGATCGCGCGGAGGCGGCGATCCTCGACGCCCCTCCCCGTGTCGTGGCCGGGGCCCGCGACCTGCTGGCGAGACGATTCGACCGTCATCTGGCCGATCTCGAGGGGCACGCCTACACGATCGTCTCGGCGCTGCTCGACGCCTCGCTCGAGCGCGCCCGCGCCGAGGGGATCGACCTCGACGACGACGCGCAACTGGCATCCCTCGTCGACGACAGCGGACCCGTGATGCGGGCGGAGCTCGAGCGCGTGGTGCACGAGCTCTACGACGAATACCGGCTCGCCGCCGACGGCGTCGGAGCCCTCGTGGATCGACTCTCGTCGGGAGACCCGCTCTCCCCGGAGGACGAGCGCCGCCGTGAGATCCTCGTCAGCGGCCTGGCGCTGATCCGCAAGCTCGAGAGCGACCCGGGCCGCGCCCCGCTCCAGGGGCTGCTCCGGGGCGAGGCTCCCCGCCCCTGATCGCGGCGCGGGGGGGCGTCAGTCGTCGACCCGGTGGAAGCGCCCGTAGTTGGTGCGGGCGAGCACCTCGAGGAACTCCGCCAGCCCCGGGTCGGGGGCCAGTCCGATGGCGTGGATCGAGACGCGGCGGTTGCCGTTGGCCTCGGCCACCATGCGTACGATCCGCTCCGGCTCCACCACCCGCCCGGCGGTGGGCTGGCCGTCGGAAAGCAGATACACCGCCTCGACGTCGAGCGTGAAGGCCAGCGTAAGGGCGTCGCCGGTGGCGGTGCGGCCGTCGGGGCGGAGGCGGCGGATGAAGGCCAGCGCCCGCTCCTTGGCCCCCTCGTCGGCCGGCACGAGCCGCTTCTCCCACGCCACCGCGCCGTCGGCGTACGCGATCACGGTGAAGGCGGTCGTCGACGGGAGGACGCGCACGGCCGACTCCAATTCCCGCTTCGCCTTCTCCAGGCGGCCCCGTTCCTCCATGCTCGACGACACGTCGATGAGGAACACGAGCCGCTCCGCGTACAGCGGGATCCCGTAGTAGGCCGGATCCCCGTGATTGTCGGCCGACTCGAGCGCCCCCTGGGGCGCGGGATACTCGGTCTGCTGGGGCGGCAGGACGATCTCGTCGCGGTGCTCGGCGACCCACGCGCCCCAGGCGGCGGCGTCGGTGCCGAAATTCCGCCCGGTGACGAAGGCCAGATAGGCGATCACGTCGGCCCGCGCCTCGCCGCGCAGGTCGGCGAGGATCACCGCCAGCGCCTCGACCGCGTCGAGCCTGTTCACCGCCACCAGCGCCCTGACGACGCCCCGCCGGAAGGGATAGTCGGCCTCGAAGAGCGGTAGCCGGGCCAGGCCGGCGAGCGTGGCGACGTCGGCCGCCTCGGCGCGGCCCGCGGCCTCCGTGGCGACGGTCCAGCAGAGCTTCGCCCCCGCCGGGCCCGCCTCCGTGAGCCAGGCCGACACCAGCGCCTCCGCGGCGGGCGACTCCCCGGAGAGCAGCACCGCGAGGATGTCGGCCGCGGCGGCCTGCCTGCCTTCGCGGAGCTCGCGGGCCCCCCGATCGCACAGCGCCTCATCGGCTCCTTCCGCGCCGCGGATCCCGGCGAGCACCCCTCGGGCGGCGGCGCGCACCGAATCGTCCTTCGACGACAGGCCGACACGGACGACCAGATCGAGCCGGTCGTCCTCCTCGCGCGCGGCGAGGCGCTCGAGGATCGCCTTGCGCCGCGCGGGGGATCCGCTGCGTGCGGCGGCCATGGCGTCCTTGCGGAGCGCGGCCGGGTCGGCGTCGGCCCGCGGGGGGGGAGGAGCCGCCGACATCGGCACCGTCGCCACCGCCAGCAGGATGGCGGCGGCCGTAGGCCATAAGGATGGCAAGGGGGGCATTCGGCGCACGGGCGACTCCGCCGGCGGCAGGTTCGGGCCACGGCGGGAACCCTAGCCTCTTTCGGCATCCCCGGCGAGAGCGGTCTGGCCGCGACCCGGGCCGGCGGCCGCGGTGGAGGCGGCCGCCCGGGCGAACCCGCTCACGCCACGGCCACGTCGGAGGCCACCTCCACGAACGCGCCCTGCAGGCCGGCCGCGTTGCGGGTCGCCACCCGGAAGCGGTAGGCCTGCGTGGCCGACAGCCCGGCGACCGTGGCCGTGGGGAGGGCCGAGGGCTTCCGCACCAGCCGCTTCCAGGTCGCACCGCCGTCCGCGCTCCACTCGACCGGGTAGTCGACGATCGCCACGCCCCCGCTCGAGGCGGGCGCCGTCCACGTCAGCGTCGCTTTCGTGCCCGAGCGGGTCACGGCCAGCCCGGTCGGCGCTCCCGGCGTCGTGGCCGGGACGACGATCGCCGTCCTGGGGGTGAACGGGCCGACGCCGACCTCGTTCACGGCCGCCACGCGGAACACCGAGGGCGTGCCGTTGACCAGACCGGTGACCGTCGCCGCCGGCGCGGTCGACACGCCGTCGTCGACCACGCTCCAGGTCTTGCCGTTGTCGCCGCTGCGCTGCACGACGTAGTCGGTGATCGGCAGCCCGCCGCCCGACGCCGGCGCCTTCCAGGCGAGCGTCACACGGCCATCGCCGCGCGTGGCGACGAGGGCCACGGGCACCCCCGCCAGCGTCGCCGGCACCACCGGCGCCGACGGCGCACCGGCGAAACCGGCCCCCACGCCGGTGATCGCGCTGACGCGGAAGGCGTAGGGGGTGCCGTTGGAGAGTCCGACGATCTTCGCCGTGGGGAGCGGCGAGACCCGGTCCACCGCGGTCTTCCAGGTGGTGCCGCCGTCGGTGCTCGCCTGCACCACGTAGTCGGTGATCGGCAGGCCGTTGGAGGCCGGCGCCGTCCAGGAGAGCGTCACGGAGCGGTTGCCGCGCACCGCGACCAGATCGGCCGGGGCGGCGGCCCGGCCGGCGGGGATCACCGGCAGCGTCCGGAGCGACACCGCCCCCGCCCCCACCGAATTCACCGCCGCCACGCGGAACGACCGCGCCACGCCGTTGGCGAGACCGGTCACCGTGGTCGAGAGCGCCGTCGAGACGCCGTCGGCCACCGTCGTCCACGACTTGCCACCGTCGGTGCTCGTCTCCACCCGGTAATCGGCGATCGGGCTGCCGCCGGTCACGACGGGCGCCTTCCAGGAGAGCGTCACCTGCCCGTCGCCGCGCACCGCCCGGACGAGCGTGGGCGCACCGGCCGGCTTCGAGGGCACGGTCGCCGCGGTCGTCGCCGTCGCCGCCCCCGCGCCGGCCGCGTTCACCGCAGCCACGCGGAACAGGTACGACACTCCGTTCACGAGCCCGCCGACGGTCGCCGTCGTCGCCGTCGAGACGCCGTCGGCGACGGCCTGCCAGGTGGCCCCGCCGTCGCTCGAGCGCTCGACCACGTAATCGGTGATCGGCAGGCCGCCATCGGAGGCCGGCGCCGTCCACGACACCGTCGCCTGGCCGCTCGATGCCACCGCCGCGACGCCCCGGGGGGCGCCGGGAGCCGTGGCCCCCGAGAGCGAGAACGCGAACGGCTCCCGGCCATGCTCGGCGTCCGTGGCGGCGAACAGAAGCCGGCCCCCGACGGCGCCGAGCAGGACAGGATCGACGTCAACGCGGGAGGAGGCGTCGGGGACGGCGGTGCCCGCGTCCGTGCCGTCGGTGAGGACGATCCGCACGAGGCCGTCCCCGCCGCGCGTGCGGTAGGCGAGGAGCCCCTCGGGCTGACCGTCGATCGAGCGGATGCCGGCCACCACCTCGCGCGTGCCCGCCGGGGTGCCGTCGGAAACCCACAACGACTTCTCGGGGGCGCCGTCGAACGGATACGTCACCAGCGCGAACGCGACCCCCGTGCCGAAGGCCTGCATCGACTCCACGTACAACGACGCACCGCCCGGCCTCGTCCCGAGCGGAGCGACGATCCGCGATCCGGCCGGGGTGCCGTCGGAGACCCGCAGCTCGAGGACGTCGCCGGAGAAGTCGGCGAAGTACACCGTGCCGCCGACGACGGCGCCGGCCCGATCGGTGAAGCCCCATCCCACCGTGAGATCGGTGAACGGGCCGAAGGTGCCCTGGGAATCCACCTTCCAGATCGTCTGCACGCCGCCGGTGACGGGCGAGTAGTCGGACCGCATGATCAGGAACGACTCGCCCGTGCCGGCGTTCGACGCCAACGGCAGTCCCCAATACCAGGCGTGCGTGCCGTACGTCGCCGCGTTCACCAACTCGGCGACGTTGCCCGCGGCGTCGGCGGTCCAGATCGAGCGCTGGCGGACGGCGACCCCGTCGACGGTGGTCTCGGTCTCCTTCTCGTAGAACAGCCGGTCGCCGACGCCGAGCAGGCCGTTGACCCAGCCGTAGTCGCCCTCGATGGCGTCGTCGATGACCGACGTTCCGGCGACGGTGCCGTCGGTGCGGACGATCTCACCGCCAGCCCGCTGCGCGAACAGCCGCCCCCCGGCGGAGGTGAATCGCTCGAATTGCCCCGTGGCGAGCTCGAGCGTCGTCGCGGCGCTACCGCGCGTCACGTAGAGCCTCCCGGGAACCGGCTGCTCGAACTGGTCGTAGCCGCCGCCGACCACGAAAAACAGCCGGTCGCCGACCACCTGCATCCAGTCGATGAAGTCGCCCTCCGGGCCGGGGCGGAGGTCGGCCACGAGGCTCGTCCCGGCGGGCGTGCCGTCCGACTTCCACAGCTCCCGGCCGTGGATGCCATCGTCGGCGGGGAAGTAGACGAAGCCGTCGAGCACCGCCCGGGCGATGGACGTGGCCGAGCCTGCGGTCGTATCGAAGGCGTTGGCCGTGGCGGTGGGGATCGTGGCCACGCGCGCGGTGCCGG
>CAISKG010000057.1 GCA_903885855.1 uncultured Planctomycetaceae bacterium | reverse complement strand
GGCGCCGGTCGCCTTCACGGTGAGGCGCCCGTGCGACTCAGGCAGCGCCAGCGCCACGCCGGCCTCGAGCAGCACGATCTCATCGTCCAGCCACTCCACGGGCGCGGTGCGGCTGGCGGAGACCGTGATCGGCCGGCGGCGCGTGGTGGTGGGGTTGGCGATGCTCACCGGGCGACCCAGCCGCCGACGATGAGCAGCACGGCGTCGATCCGGGCGGTGCCGGCGTCGACGTGTGGGTGCAGGGAGAGAGGGCCGTCGGGGTGGACGGCGTAGGGGATGGGGGTCGCGAAAGCCTCGAAGGTCTGCGAGCCGTCGGCGATGGGGTCAAAGGTCGCGACGGTGGTAGCGAGCCCGGGGGATGCGTCGACGGTGGCCAGGACGGGGGCGGCCTCGGTGGCGCCGCCCGCGCCCGCGCTCACCTTGAGCGCCGCCAGCACGAGGCGGCCGGTGGGGTCGAGGCGGGCGCTGGTGTTGTCGTCTACCAGCTCGATCACGTCGGAGGGGCCCACGCCGGTCGCGGCCACCACGATCCGCCAGTGCGGCGGCGAGGAGGGGGGTAGGCGGGTGACCGTGACAGAGGCGGACATGGCCATGGGGTCGGCTCCTCGGAGGGGTGCTATCCCGGGGCATCGTCAATGGCGAGGGTGAGACGCCACGCACCGTCAACCCAGGCCCGGCCCACCACCTGCCCCGCCACGTCACGGCCTAGGCTCTCGGAGGACAGCGCCACCCAGTCGCCGAGGGCTACGCGGTGGTAGGCGGGCGCGGCTTCGAGGGTGACGACCTCACGCTCAAGAGGGTGGGCCCGGGCGGCCAGCAGGGCGACCTGCCATGCGCTGGCCTCATCCCAGATGGCGGGGGCGTCGATGGTGATGGCCTCGCCGTCGGGGTCGATGTCGATGCCGAGCGCGGGGGTCTCGGCGTCGATCCGCACGGCGCGGGTGCGGGTGTCGGCGGCGTGGGAGGGGCCCCAGCGGACCTCAATGGAGGCGGGCGGGCGGACGGTCTCCACGTCTACGGGGCCGACGCGCTGCACGTCGACGCCATCGACGAGGGCCCATGGGCAGGCGGCGGGAATCGGCTGGGCGTGGGGGATGACGTAGAGCCCGGCGGCAGATCTGGCCAGGGTGCAGGGGTAGAGGGCGAGGAGGTCTTGCACGACATCGAGGGGGCTGGCGTCGGGGTCCTGCACTACGAGGCCCACCTCGATCACGTCGAGATCGGGCAGGGCGGCGGCCATGCGCTGGCGGTCGATGGGCAGCGAGGAGCGGCCGAGGAGCGCAAGGGCCACCGATCCCAGGCCCGGCCGGGCAGAGGACACCGCCAGCGAGCCCGGGCCGGTGGCCGATGAAGAAGCCCACCACCATTGCGTGCCGATGGCGCGGTCCAGGTGGGGCTGTGTGCCGGTGGCGATGCCCGTGGCGTCGACGGTGGGCCAGGTGCGGCCCTCGGCGTCGGCGACGTGCTCCACCGGCTCGATCCGCCACTTGCCGCTGCCATCGGTGAGCCAGACCTGCCCTTCGGCCAGCCGCTCACAGGCGAGCACGAGGCGGGTGGCGACAGGGCCGAGGGCCCACTCCACTGGGTAGGCGGGCGCCGCGGCGACGGGGGCGCCGCTGATCAGTCCGGGGCGGCCGGCGATGAGGGCGGGGGCCTTGCCGGCGACGGCGGAGAGCGTCGGCGCCGATGATGGGGTGGCGAGGTAGGGCCAGGCGTCGGCGGAGAGGGCGGAGCCAGCGGGTAGGAGGCGGGCGGTGTCGGTGAGGCGGCCGGCGCGGATCTGGGCGCGGAGGGCGCCGGGCGTGTCGTCGGGGTCGCCGTACTCCACGGATTCAAGGAGGCCGGCGACAAGCTCGTTTGGGTCGCCGGGGGTGCCGTCGTCGACGATCACGAGGTAGAGCGCGGCGGTCGCGGTGCGCCAGCGGTGACCGGCGGCGCGGAGGGCGGCCCAGTCGGCGGCGGCGAAGTCGGCCTCAAAGGATGCGCCGAGGTCGGGGCCATCCAGAGCGAGGCGGGCGAGGCGCTCGGAGTAGCGCACCTCTGCGCCACCATCGGCGGACACGTCGACGCCGTCGACGGTGGCGTCCATCGGCACCGTAGAGGCCCACCACTGACGGCCGGCCCAGTCGACGCGGATTAGCCACTCGGCGGAGATCGTCATACGTCCTCGGAGACGGTGAGGGCGGCGAGGCGCTGCACCTGGGAGCGGGCGTAGTCGCCGACGACACCCTCCAGCCGGTGCGAGCTGGTGAGGGTGCCCACCACGAGGTCGGCGCGGGCGGTGACGGTCTGCGGGGTCGTGTCGGTGACGGCGGAGACCAGCGCCACGGGCTGGCCGTCGTGGTCACGGGTCAGGGAGCGTAGGCGG
>CAISKG010000056.1 GCA_903885855.1 uncultured Planctomycetaceae bacterium | reverse complement strand
GGCGCTCGGCGAGCGCACGCACGCCCGGGAGCTCGAGGCCGGCGAGGCTCGCCACCGCCGCACGCGCATCCTGGAGCGGATTCGCGACGAGTACGACATCGACATGGAGGCCGAGCGGTCCGCCCCGGCCCCGGGCGACGCCGACGCCGCCGAGTCGATCCCCGCCGACCGCGCCGAGCTCGAGGCGGCCATCGAGGAGGCGCGCCGCAAGCTGTCGTCGATGCAGACGGTGAATCTCGAGGCCCTGGCGGAATCGGAGCAGCTGGCCGAGCGGCTCGCCGGCCTGGAGGCCCAGCTCGGGGACGTCACCGGCGCCAAGCAGTCGATCGAGGAGCTGATCGCCCGGATCGACGACGAGAGCCGCCGCCTCCTCGCCGAGACGATCGAGACCGTCCGGGGCCACTTCCGCGACCTCTTCGAGCGCGTCTTCGGGGGCGGACAGGCCGACATCCTCCTCGAGCCGGGGGTGGACGTGCTCGAGACCGCCGTCGAGATTCTTGCCCGCCCCCCGGGAAAGGAGCCGCGCAGCATCTCGCTGCTGTCCGGCGGCGAGAAGACGATGACCTGCGTGGCCCTGCTGCTGGCGATCTTCCGCTCGCGCCCCAGCCCGTTCTGCATCCTCGACGAGGTGGACGCGGCCCTCGACGAGGCCAACGTCGACCGCTTCGTCGGCGTGCTGCGCGAGTTCCCCGACACCCAGATCATCCTCGTCACCCACCGCAAGGCGACGATGGCCGCCGCCGACACCCTCTACGGTGTCACCATGGAGGAGGCGGGGGTCTCCCGGCGGGTGTCGGTGCGGTTCGAGAAGGCGCCGGCCGCCGCCCGCGCAGCCCCCCGGGCCGCCGCCTGAGGCCCTCGAGCGGGAAAGTCGGCCGCGCCACCCGGTTTTCCGCCGTGGTCCGGGCCGTCGGTGCAGCCGCGACACCCCCTTCCACCGTCGCCTTCGCGAAGAACGTCTCAAGTCGCACCACGTGTCCATTCGATCTACGTCAGTGGACGGTCATACCGCGGCCGCGAACACCGGTTCATCCGGGATCGCGACGGCGGGATGAAGCAGGGGGGGACACCTGCGAGTCGTTGCATCCGCCGGGCACACCCGCGAAGGGCGTGCCCGGGCCCGGACGCACTCTTGAAGCCCCCCCCGCGCCTTCATGGCCGGCCTTCGTGGGGCTCGACGACGCGGTCGATCCCACGGTGACGGTTCCGCGTCGGGGGGGCTGTGTCCCGCGTTCGTCATGAGCGGGCTGGCCGAAGACGTTCCGGACACAAATAGTGCACATGGAGTTCACGTGATGAAGGTTTTCACGACAGGCCAGGTCGCCAAAATCTGTAAGGTCGCGCCGCGGACCGTCAGCAAGTGGTTCGATTCCGGCCGCCTCAAGGGCTACCGCATCCCGGGCAGCCAGGACCGCCGCATCCCGCGCGAGTACCTGATCAAGTTCCTCAAGGAGCACGGCATGCCGCTGGGCGACCTCGAGGACGAGGCGATGGCGAAGGTGCTGCTCGTCGGCCAGGATCAGGTGCTGATCGAGAATCTCAAGAAGCACCTCCCGCTGGAGCGCTCCTTCAAGATCCAGGTCGCCGCCAGCGGCTTCGAGGCCGGCATCCAGGCCGAGAGCTTCCACCCCGACTGCATCGTGGTGGACTACTCGATCGGCCGCATCGACGCCCAGCAGATCTGCCAGAACCTCCGCCGCAACTCCGAGTACGCGGAGACGATCGTCATCGCCCTGCTGCCCGACGACGGCTCGCAGATCACCGTCGACCGGGCCCACGTCAACGAGAGCTTCAAGAAGCCCTTCGACGTGGCGCTCCTCGCCGAGCGCCTCCGGACGCTGATCGGCGCCCGCAAGGAACTGGTCTGAACGCCCGTTCCACGGCGAACTCCATGCACCGCGGGCCGGTGTGCCAGGGGGGCACACCGGCCCGCGTTTTTTTCCCCGCCCCGCGCCGCGGTATCCTCCTGGGATGGACGCTGGCCAGAACCCCCCGCTTCCCCCCTCCGCGCCAGCGGCCGCCGCCGCTCCGGCGGTGATGATCGACGTGGGCGGCAAGCCGGTCACGGCGCGGATGGCGCGGGCCGTGGCCCGCCTGGTGGCCTCGGCCGCCACGATCGAGAGGGTGCGTCTGGGAACGCTCGAGAAGGGCGACGCCCTCGCGGTGGCCCGCGTGGCCGGCATCATGGCCGCCAAGCAGACCAGCGCCATCGTGCCGCTGTGCCACCCGCTGCCCCTCGACAGCGTCGCCGTCGACATCGGCTTCGACGATCCCACGGCGATCACGATCACCGCCACGGTGCGTGCCGTGGCGCGGACCGGCGTGGAGATGGAAGCGCTCGTCGCCGCCGGCGCCGCGGCGCTGGCGATCTACGACATGGCCAAGTCGCTCGAGCCGGGCATGTCGATCGAGGGGATGCGGCTGGAGGAGAAGACCGGCGGCACGCGCGGCGACTGGACGCGGGGCGAGGGCCGGCGGAACGCCGCCGGGCCGTCAGTCCCGCGATGAGGCCGCCACGCGGTCGGGGGCCTCGGCCACCACGCGGGACACCGTCTCCCCCGCACCGGGCTCCGCGTGCCGGGCCGGCGGCTCCCCGGCGCGGAGCAGGGCGCCGTCGGCGAGGATCGGCTCCACCTCGTGGACGAAGTCGCGGGCGTCCTTGAACTCGCGGTAGACGCTCGCGAAGCGGACGTAGGCCACCTGGTCGACGCCCCGGAGAAGCTCCATCACCCGCTCGCCGATCATGCGGCTGGGCACCTCGGTCTCGAAGGCGTCGTGGCACTCCTGCTCCACGGCCGACACGATCCCCTCGATCGTCTGGTCCGTGACGGGCCGCTTGCCGCAGGCGATCGCCAGCCCGGAGCGGATCTTCTCCCGGTCGAACGGCTCGCGCACGCCCCCCTTCTTCACCACCGACAGCAGCTGGCGTTCCACCCGCTCGTAGGTGGTGAAGCGCCGGCGGCAGGCCAGGCACTCGCGACGGCGGCGGATGTTGGCGCCGTCGTCGATCGACCGGGAGTCGATGACGCGGTCGTTGTCGGTGCGGCAGAACGGGCAGCGCATCTCTGGCCCTCCGAGGCCTTCAGTCGGGCGGATCCTTCGCGGGGGCGGCTGCATCGGCGGCGGGCGACGGCTTCGCCGGAGCGGCGATCTTCCAGTCGCGCCGCTGCCGGGAGCTGGGGATGTCGAGCGCCTTGCGGTATTTCGTGACCGTGCGGCGGGCCACGGTGATCCCGCGTTTCCCCAGCTCCTCGACGAGGTCGTCGTCGCTGTAGGGGGCGTCCTTGGGCTCGTGCTGGATGATCTCCTGCAGCTTGATCCGCACCGTGTCCCAGGCGACCTCGTCGCCGTCGGCGCTGATCGTGCCGCCGACGAAGAAGCGGCGCAGCGGCACGAGGCCGCGCGGCGTCTGGAGCCATTTGTCGTCCACCGCCCGGCTGACGGTGGTGACGTGCATCCCGATGCGGTCGGCGATCTGCTGCATCTTCAGCGGCTCGATCGCCTCCGGGCCGTCGGTGAGGAAGCGCGTCTGGTGGTCGACGATCGCCTGGGCGGTGCGCTGCAGGGTGCTGCGCCGCTGCTCGATGGCGTCGATGAGCCACTGGGCGGAGTTGATCTTGCGCTTGATGTACTCGCGCGTCTCGGCGGGGGTGTCGGCGGAGGCGAGCATCTCGCGGTACAGCGGGCTGATGCGGAGGTTGGGGAGGTCGACCTCCTCGAGGCGCACCTTCCAGGTGCCGTCCGGCTGCAACTCGACGTGGACGTCGGGCTTGACGACGGGCACGTAGGGCACCGTGAAGCGGGCTCCGGGCTTGGGCTGCAGCGAGTGGAGCTCGCGGCGCAGGGCCTCGATCTCCTCGATCGAGAAGCCGGTCTTCTTCGAGATCAGCGGCAGCCGGTTGCCGGCGAGATCCTCGAGGTGGTCGGCGACGAGGCGCCGCAACTGCCGGGCATGGGGCATGTCGGGGCGGATCTGGAGCAGCAGGCACTCGCGCAGGTCGCGGGCGCCGACCCCGGCCGGCTCCATGCCCTGGACCACCGCCAGCGCCTCCCGCAACAGCGCCACCTGCGCCTGCCAGGCCTCGGAATCACGCGGCGTCTCCGGATCGACCAGATCCTCGGGCGCCATCGGCAGGTAGCCGTTGGTGTCGAGGTTGTAGATGATGCGCTCGGCGGCCTCGCGGGCGCCGGGGGAGAGCTCGTAGTTGGCCAATTGCTCGTGGAGGTGGTGGAAGAGCGTCTCGGGACGCTCCTCCATGTTGGCCATCGCGTCGAGGTAGCGGTCGGAGGCCTCCTCGACGCGGCCCGCCGACGGGCGGCTGCGGTCGTCGTCGGACTCGGGATACTCGCTCGACCAGTCGTAGGACCGCTCGAAGTCGGCCTGGTTGGCGTGCTCCTGATCGACCACGAGCGGGCGCTCGTCCGCGGTCCGTTCCGGGGCGGGATCGGGTGCGTCGCCGAGTTTCACGGCGGCGCCGCCTTCCGCCTCGGCCCCCTCGACCCCCGGCTCGTCGACCTCGAGCGTCTCGTTGTTCTGGATTTCCTGCTCGATCCGCTCCTCGAGGGCCATCATCGGCAACTGCAGGATCTCCATCGACTGGATCATGCGCGGCGCGAGCACCTGCTTCTGCGCCATCCGCATTTCCTGGCCGAAAGACATCCGCATGATCGCACCTGCCGGGTCGTGCCCGTCTCCCGTCGGCCGCCGGAAAGGCTGGCTGACTCCATCAACATACCGTCCGGGGGACGATTTGCCCGCCGGACGCATCCCGGCCGCGGCTTCTGCGGCGGACAGGTGGCCCGAACGCTCCCGGGGCGATGCCCCGGAAGCCTCGTCCGCGTGAACGCCGCAGGATGCGGCGCCCCCCGCGGTGACCGGCGACACCCGGAGCCGGCACCGCGCCAGCGGACGAGGGTCAGGATGACCTCGTCCGCGTGAACGCCGCAGGATGCGGCGCCCCCCGCGGTGACCGGCGACTTCCGGAGCCGGCACCGCGCCAGCGGACGAGGGTCAGGATGACCTCGTCCGCGTGAAACTAGTACTTCTGGCGCCCCGCGATCGCGTCCACGAGCATCTCGCGGTTGGCCTGCTCGAGCGCCGCGCCCACGGTGAGGCCGCGTGCCAGGCGCGTGATCTCGACCGGCAGCCCCTCGAGGCGCTGGAGGACGACGAGGGCCGTGGCGTCCCCCTCGACGTTGGGCGTGGTGGCCATGATCACCTCGCGCACGCCCCCGGCCCGCACGCGCTGCACGAGGCCGTCCACGGCCAGCGTTTCCGGGCCGGTGCCCTCGAGCGGCGCCACGCGCCCCTGGAGGACGTGGTAGAGCCCCCGGTAGGCGCCGCTGTGCTCGATCGCCAGCAGGTCGCGCACCTGCTCGACCACGCACACCATGCTCCGGTCACGCCGCGGGTCGCGGCAGACGGTGCATTCGTCCTCCTCGCCGAGGTTGTTGCACACCCGGCAGGGGCGGAGGTTCTCCTTCACGGCGCGGAGGGCGTCGGCGAAGGCGAGCGCCTCGTCCCGGGGCATGCGCAGCACGTGGTAGGCGAGCCGCTCCGCCGACTTCCTCCCGATGCCCGGCAGGTCGGCGAAGCAATCGATGAGCCTGGCGATCACGCCGCGAGATTCGGTCATCCTGCGTCTTCCCGGTGGTCGCGGTGTCGCCCGCCGTCATTCCGCGGCGGCGTCGTCGGTGGCGCCGTCGTCCTCCCCCGCCTCGCCGCCGGCGGGCCCTTCCGTCCGGGCCGCCACCGGCCGCGGCCTTCCCGCCTCCACCTTGCGGATCGCGGCGTCGAGCCGGTCGCGGGCGTACGCCACCAGCGGGTGATCCATGGTGGCGCGGAGCAGGGCCGCCTGCGACCGCGGCGAAGGCGCGTCGGCGGCCGGGCGGGCGGCCGCGTCGCCGACGCCGCCGTCGGCATCGGCGGCGGTGTCGG